>NZ_JBHJQP010000002.1:0-132087 GCF_042262625.1 Streptomyces sp. NPDC056347
CCGCAGCTCTGCGCGGGGCACGGGCGTTTCCGTGCCCCGGGGCATTTCCGGGCAATCATTTCTGGGCGGCTATTTTCGGACGGTAAAACGGTGCGTGCTAGCGTCCCGGGGACAACGTGTGGATCCTGGAGCGCGTCTTCCGGCATATGAGGCCCGCGCGGTACGCCGTCGGTTCCGATGATGGTCCGGGTAAGGACGGGGAGAAGCGCAGTGACCACTGCTGAGCCGAGACGGGTGGATTCCGACGCGGGCGCCGCGGAGCCGGAACAGGCCACCGGTCGCCGTTCCGCTCCCGGAGGCGACGGCGACGGCGGCCCCTCCACCGAATTCGCCGGATTCAAGGGCTGGTGCCGCAGCCACCCGGTCCTGTTCACGACGGCCGTCGCGGCCGTCGCGCACGTGCTCTGGTTCTTCCTCGGTGCCAACAGCGGCGGTGACCTCGCGGCCCAGGACGCCTGGGCCGAGTTCGTCGGGCGGCACCCCAACACGGCGTACAACCTCGCCTGGTACGGGGGCATGCACCCCGTCTCGTACAGCGTGGTCTCGCCGTACGTGATGTCGCTGCTCGGCGTGCGGACCACGATGATGGTCGCCGGGACCGTGTCGGCGGCGCTGACCGCGCTGATCCTGGTCCGGGTCCGGGCCGTGCGCAATCCGCTGGCCTGCTCGCTCGCCGGGGTCTTCGCGTACCTGTGCAACGCGCTGTCCGGGCGGGTGACCTTCGGCCTCGGCATGATGTTCGCGGTCGGGGCGACGGCCGCGGTGTTCTGCTGGCCCCACCGCTGGCGGTACAAGCGGTGGGCGAAGGCGGCCGTGGCCGCGCCGCTCGCCGGGCTCGCGACGGCGAGCAGCCCGGTGGCCGGGCTCTTCCTGGGCGTGGTCGCGGCGGCGCTCTTCCTGAACAAGCGGCGCCCCGGCGCGTACGCCATCGGGCTCGCCCCGGTCGCGGTGGTGGCGCTGTCGGCGCTGCTGTTCCCGTTCTCCGGCACGCAGCCGATGTCGATCGCGACGCTCTCGCTGCCGTTCGTCTTCTCGGCGCTGGTCTTCGTACTGGTCCCGCGCGACTGGCGGACCGTCCGCACCGCCGCGGCCGTGTACGGGGTCGGGACGCTGCTCACGTACGTGATCGACTCGCAGATCGGCTCGAACATCACCCGCATGGCGATGCTCTACGCCGGAGTGGTGCTGCTCGCCGCGCTGCCGTACACCGTGCCGCGTTCCCGGCGCTGGTACGCGCTGGTCATCGCGTTCGCCGGGCTGAACTTCTGGATCGGCTTCAAGGGCGTCGACGACATCGTCCGCACCGCCCCCACCGCCTCCTGGGCGCGCGAGCTGGCCCCCCTGGTCCACCAGCTGCAACAGGCCGACGCGGACAGGGGCCGGGTCGAGGTCGTGCCCGCGAGCAGCCACCGCGAGGCGTCGGCGCTCGCCCCGTACGTCAACCTGGCCCGCGGCTGGAACCGGCAGGCCGACATGGAGCGCAACCCGCTCTTCTACGACGACACGCTGAACAGCGCCAACTACCGTCAGTGGCTCGACCGCTGGGCCGTGCACTACGTGGTGCTGCCCAAGGGCCGACCGGACTCCAGCGGGGCGGTGCGGGAGGCGGAGCTCGTCGACGAGGGGCTGCCGTACCTGAAGCCGCTGTGGTCCGACGCCAACTGGCGGCTCTACGAGGTGGAGCGCCCGGTGCCGATGGCCGACCCGCCCGCCACGGTGGACCGGGCGGAAGCGGGCGAGCTGACCATTCACGTGAAGACCCCGGGCCGGGTCCTGATCCGCGTCCCGTACTCGCGCTGGCTCGCCCTCGTCGACGCCGAGGGCAACAGCCTGGAGCGGCCGCGGGAGACCGAGGAGTCCAAGCGGCGCACGGACGACAGCACCCCGCGCACCTTCGTCAACCCCAACGGCTGCCTCCTCAAGGTCGAGGAGGACGCGGACGGCGACGAGTGGACGGAGCTTCTGGCACCCAGGGCGGGCGTGTACCGGCTGGGCGCCCCGTACCAGTTCTCGCCCGGCACCCCCTGCCCGGAGGAGCTGCGCTGACGACGGCGTCACGGCGTACGGGACGTGCCCAGCGGGTTCGTACGTCGTGACGGACGCCCTCGCCGGCCGGGCGGCGCTCGCCGGGGTCGGCCACATTGCGGACGGTCGTCGTGCGACCCTCGGTGCGAAGCCGACGGCGGCCGTGGCGACGCCCCGGCGCGCTCGTTCATCGTGACCCCGGGCGCCCGCCGCCCCGGCAGCACGGCCTCCGGCCCCGGACGTCGCTCGGCGGTCTCGGCCGCCGCCCCGCCCCCGGCCGGCCCGCTCCCGCACACCACCACCGGGCCACGCCCCTCCTCGCCCGGCTGCCCGAGCCGCCCCAGCCGCTCCGCCGACGCTCAGGTCCGGGGCAGTTCGAGCGCATCCGGCCGGCGAACCGGCACCGTGCTGTCGGCGCGTCGGCGCGTCGGCGCGTCGGCCGGGGCCGTGCGTACCCGGACCGCTGATTCCGGAACCGGGCCCGGGACAGCGTGTGGCACAGTGTGCCGACACCTCACGCCGGTCGTGCTCCGAGAGGAAGCCCGATCTGCGGTTACTCGCCGGGGGAAGTGTCTCCGCCCGGCCCCACGAAACATCGCAGGAGTGCACCCGTGAACGGGAAGCGCCGCCGGCTGCTGCTGGCCGCCATCGACCCCATGCTCGAACCCGAGGAGCGGGTGGAGGTGGCGACCATCGTGAACCTGAGCTCGGTCTCGGTACGCAGGACGGCCGCGTTCGCCGCGGCCTCGGCGATAGTGAGCGGTGGCGGGATGGCCGTGATCCCGGCACCGGCGCCCATGTACCTGGCCATGACCGACCGCCGCTTCTTCGTCTTCCGCGCGAACCCGACCTTCGCCCGGCCGGAAGAGCACCTGATGACGATTCCGCGCGCCGGTCTCGTCCGCTCGGAGATCAAGGAGCGCCTGCTCAACTCGTCCTTCGTCGTCTCCTCGCCGGACAACGAGCAGGGCCTGAAGATCGTCTTCCCCCTGGTGAGCCGCAAGGACCGCAACGCGATAGCGGCCGCCGTCCCCCTGGCGGGCTGACCACCCGGGCGCGGGCGGCGAGCGCCCGTGATGCGCCGCTGCCCCTGCCGTTCGAGCGAGGCCACCGAGAACAGGAACAGGAAGGAGCCCTCCCGCCCGTCGGCCGGGAGGGCTCCTCACCTGCTGCTTCGCGCCGCCCCGGCACGATCCGAACCTGCGGCACCCGCTTTGGCGGGTTCGGCCCACACCGGTCCGGGGCGCTGCGGTCGGCCGGTCCGGCGCCCGGTCCGGCGGCCGCTCGGGGAGCTGCCGTGCGCCCCCGCCCGGCCGCGTTGACGTCAGTGCCGGACGACGCCGCGACCGTCGGCCAGCAGGCGTCCCCGAGCCGATCTCGTAGCGAGCTGCGGGCGCCGTGACGGCCGCCGTCTCCGCCCGGAACTGCTGAGGCCGGGGGCGGCTGCGAAGGTCGTCGCGCAACGCTGCCGTACCGCCCGTCCCGTGGCGATCGCGGACGTCCCCACGGTTGGTCACCGCCCGCGCCGACCGTGAATTGCCGCTCTGGGGAGGGGTTTTGGGCTGCGTCAACGACGTACGCTCTTGACTGCCATGTACTTTGCGTTGCAAAGTTGATGCTCGGCGGACGGCCGTCCGGCGGTCCGCTCCCAGCGCTACCCAAGCGCGACCACAGGGGGAGACCATGGGAGCACCCGCACTGAGCGGCGCAGGATCCGAACCGAGGGCGCACGCGGCCGGCCTGTTGTCGGCCACGGAAGGTCTGCGGGCCAGAACCCGCACGCAGCTGAACGGCTCGTGGATTCCTCTCCTCGGCTTCGGCCTCCTCGCGCTGGCAGCCGCTCCGGTCGCCAGGTATGCCTTCAACTTCGGGGCCCACGGGCGCGACATCGGGTCCTATCCGGTCTTCGCCTACGCCGAACTGACCGGGCTGTGCGTCGTCCACGAGCCGGGAAGCCCCTGCCTGAAAGGCGAGTTCGACGGTGCCGCCCTGCGCTTCACGGCCTGGGGCATCTGGTTCGCACTCCTCCCCCTGGCATGGTTCGTCTTCGCCCGCTGGTATCGCCTGCGCGGCGAGAACCGGGGCATCGTTCCCCGTCGCAAGGTGTGGATTCGCGCAACCGCGGTAACTGCCGTGGCGATCGCGACAGCACTGGGAATGCTGCTGGTCGGCCGGGACCAGCCATGGGAGGCCATGCTGTTGGAGAACAGCTACGCCTCCCCGTGGTATCTGGTCGGCATCGGACTCCTGGCCCTCGGCGCGGCCGAGCGCAGCTGGACCGCCGCGGCGGCCGGCGCCACGCACGCGCTGCTGCTCACCGGCTACCTGGGGGCCTCCTGGGGCACCGGGTGGATTCCCTGGACGCACCCCGCTCACCCCGGCTGGACCGACGGGCCGCAGGCCAAGGCGCTCCTGCTCGCTGCCGTCCTGCTCCTCGCCGGTCTGTCCGAGTGGGCGCTCGCCCGCCGCCGGGCCGCGGCCGACGCCGCCGGTTCGCGTACAGTCATCTCGTGAGTGCCGCCATGCCGGACGACCAGCAGGAGATGCATCCGACCCAGGCGTTGGACGATGTCGTCCACCAGCGCGTGCGACTCGGTATCCTCACCGTCGCCCGTGAAGCCGACCGGGTCGAGTTCGGCTTCCTGAAGAAGCAGCTGGCCGTCACCGACGGAAACCTCTCCCGGCACCTGAAGGTGCTTGAGGAGTCGGGCCTGATCACTTTGGAGAAGGGCTACGCCGGTCGGCGCCCCCGGACGTGGATCTCCCTCAGCCGCGAAGGCGCCCAGGCCCTGGACACCGAACTCCGCGCCCTGCGCGCACTCGTCCTTCGCCTGGAGAATCCCCGCCCCGCGCCCGGCCCGCCTGACACGTGATCACCGAGCCGGGTGCGGGACCGGGCGGCTCGACGGCCGGCCCACCGGGGGAGTACGTGCTCCCGCGGACCTGGGCCACATGCCCTGCCGACGACCACTGTTCCCCGCGGCTCCCCGCCCGTTCCGGCACGGATGCGGCACGGGGAGCGCCCGATGCGTCGCTCTGTCCGGAGCGGCCGGCGAGAAGCCGCAGGCCACAAGGGCCGGCTGCTCAGAAAGAGGCGCCCGATCGTGGGTGACCGCCCCGCGTTGATATCAGAAGCGGATGCCAAAGGCCCACCTGCGAACGTTCCCAGGTGGGCCTTTGACCTGTGTGCCCCCGGCAGGATTCGAACCTGCGACACCCGCTTTAGGAGTTCGATCGGGCGGGGCTGGGCGGGGGAGCGGCGCTGCTGACGGCTGCTGTGGCTGGCCGGGTGCGACTGCTGCCGCCCACCGTCGTTGATGTCAGCTATGGATGTCAGGAATCGGGACTGTCCTGGTACTGCTCGCACTCGTCGTCTCGGTGGTGGAGTCGTCGAAGGTCTTGCAGCGCGGCGACGGGGAACGGGTGCTGCACCCACTTCTCCAGATAGCCGGCCTCGCCGTGAAGGCTGAGGACTGCCTGGGCGGCTTCCATGACTGCGTGGCCCAGGACGCTGCGGGGTTGAGTGGAGCTCCATGAGAGCTTGCCGTCCTCGTCGGGCGCATCCCAGCTCCCGTCCATGTCCGGGAAGTAGTAGATGGCGATGTCCACGTCCGCCCCTCGGCGCCGCATCCGCCACCTCACCTCGGCCGGTTCGAGGTCGAAGGAGACCCGTTGGACGGACGACTCGCCGTACAGACCCGCCACTCCATGCAACAGGTCGGCCAAAGCGTTCGTGCAGTAGCTGACGAAGTTCTTCTGCTCCCTGGCAGTGTCGGCGATGCGACACGTGGCCCATCCAGAGCCACTCAGTTCCCAGCTGAACTGAAGATCACCCGCCATACCTACCCCTCCCATGTCGACCGGCGCTGCCTGTCAACGGCTGACCGGAACCTCATAGACGATCTCGCACAAAGCGGCAGGCACGACGATGTCCGCCGTCTCCACCGGCCGCCCCTGGTCGCTGTAGTACGTCCGCCGGATGTGCGTGACGAGACCGGCCTTCTGGATCCCCAGGAGTGAAGCCTCCTCGGCGGTCGCCTGCCGCGGCTCGGGCTGCTCCACTGCATGGCTCACCGTGATGCCGATCTCGGCCATACGGTTCACGACACCCGCCCCGGCGTGCGGCCCGCCCTCAGGGAGAACAACAACGGTGCCGGCGGTGAGGTCGTACGGTTCCCAACTCGTCGACAACTGCACTGGCCTGCTGTCCGCCAGGAACTCGTACGTCGTGCGTACGCACAGCTCGCCCTCGGCGATCCCGAGTCGCGTCGCGACGTGTGCGGGGGCTGGCACTTTGGCGTCCGTCCGGCTCTCCCAATCCCCTTGTCTGCCCGCGGCCTTCATGTCGGCGCGGAAGGGTGACCCGGTCGGCTGCTCGCGCGCCGACGACCGCACCACCCGCACTCGCTGTCTGGGCTCGGCGACGTAGGTGCCCGACCCGGCGCGGCCCTCCAGCACGCCTTGGGAGATCAGCAACTCCTGCGCCCGGCGGACCACGTTCTCGCCCACGCCGCACTCCTGGCCGATCTGGGTGCGGGAGGGCAGACGGTCTCCCGGCTCCCACACGTGCTCCACGATCCGCCGCCGGAGTTCGTCGGCGATGCGGAGATAGGGCGGCTGCTCAGGCATATGGAAAATCTAGTCCACTAGCTCTAGTTAACTAACTTCACTGAAAGTGATTGCTGGTGACGGAGGCTGCCTGTGCCCGCTTCGGGAGTTAGCGCGGTGGCCATCGCTGCCCGGCTGTCCGCCCTCGGGCTGCCCGCGCGAACGGAGGAACACCCCCGGCACACGTCGGTGGAAGCGGAGGTGCCCGATGCGCTCTCCGCCGAGTCATGGCGGGAGGTCCTGGACGCGGTGGCTGAGGTCGATCGATTCGGGCTCCTCGCCACCAGCTTGAACGGCCGCACCTTATGGGCGGTCGTACGCAAAGCGGTCCCCACGACGGGCGATGTCGGGGGACGGGGCTATCAGCGATAGGAGCTGAACAGCGTGCTCAACCGTATCTGTCGCGTCTTCGCCCTCGCCAGGGCGCGTTACTGCTCAAAAGGCAGGCACCGCCGCGAGTTAACGCCCTCCTGCCCTCCGGTGTCCCCGCTCGCCTCCCACGAATCCGTTGGCGTGCCGACTCCCTTCCTGGGCTGAGTAACTGCCGACGTGGCGCCTCACCGAACCTTGCTCAGGGGGGAAGACGTCGCGCTCGTCCGCCCGTACGTGCTGGCGTCAGAAAGGCGTGTTCGAGCAGGCGCGATGATCGCTGCTCCTCACCTGCCGCCGAATGGCTGCGTGTTGCTCGCGGGAGGCCACTGATGCCACCTCGTCGACAACTACACGTCTCAGGTACCTCAGCTGTCTCCTATCGCTCAACCGATTGCAGGATCGGCACACACGCCTCCTGCACGGAATCCTCCCCGGCCTTGGTATCGGACGACCTCCCGGTGATCTGCGAAGCGTGTGACTGCCCGTGCCACTCGTCTCCCGACCCGTCCATGCCCATGGAGGTGACGCGGTGAGCGCGTGGGCCCCTGGCGGCGTGCTGATCTCCAGCATCGAGATCACCGCTGCCACCGTTCGGCGCGGCGACGTAATCCAACTTGGCGGCCAGGCATGCCGGGTGGGAGACCTCATTCAGCTTCCCCAGGGAGCGAAGCAATTGCTCTTCGAGTCGGGTGAGCTGCTGACCATGCACGCGCGTACCCGGCTCGTCGCCGTGCGAATGCTGAGAAGGCGGTGACTGCCTCCATGCGCTCACGCCACCACGACATCGCCGACGACCTCCGGCAGCAGATCACCACGGGCAGCATTTAGCCCAGCGAACGCCTTCCGTCCGAAGCCGACCTTGCCGACCAGCACAAGGTCAGCACGGTGACCCTGCGGAGAGCCCTCGCCGCGCTCCAGGGCGAAGGCCTCGTGGAGAAAATCCACGGCAAAGGCAACTGTGTCCGTCGCCCTCACCACAAGATTTTGTACATCGGCGGCTGGGGCACCCCGGACCCGTGGACCGCCGCCGAGCCAGCATTGCGCGTCACCGTCCGCAGCACCACCGTTCAGGCTCAAGCGCACCTCACGACCTTGCTGAAGGTGCCCACGGGCAGTCCCGTCGTGGAGACCACCTGCATCAGCCACGAAGGGGAGTCTCCGCACGGCTTGGCTCGCACCTACATGCCGTGCGACCTGGTCCCGGCCGGAGTACTCGATGGCGACTTCACGTCCCGAGAGGCAGCAACAAGATTCGCCGTCCTCGGCCCGCCGCCGGCCGCCCTCCGAGAGACGGTGCGCGCTCGCCCCCCGACGCCGGACGAAGTAACGGCCCTCCGGATTGGCCACGCGTTGGTCGTCCTCGCCATCACCCGCATCGCCACCGACTCCACCGGCCGCGTCGTCGAAGCCACGCTCCTGGCATTCCCGGGAGATCGCGTAGACGCCGTCTTCACCACCCACCACGTGACCCACGAGAGGCAGGCCCAAGGGTGGCAGCAGCGAACGAGCTGCGGCTCCTCCCATGGACCGGCCCGGACGGCAAGCCGTGCTACTTGAGCACCGACGACCGGGGCGGCTATGTGTCCCGCCTGGCGGACAACATCGAAGCTGTCCAACTCGGCGCGGCAGCCGAGCTGCTGGAGCATGCCTTCGAAACCCTCAACGACAAGGATGCGGCCCTTGAGGAGACGCGGCGCCTGGCCAAGGAGCTGACCGGGGCTCTGCGGGACGTCCTCCGCGTCGCAACCAGCCGCGGCCATCTTCAGGCGGCGAGCGAACCGCGTGAGCCCGCCTACTGATCTACGCTCCCGTCGACCTGCACAGCAAGTGAAGCCCACGGCTCTGAACAGCTCAGACGCCGTGGGCTTCTGGCATTGTCTGAGACATCCCGAGGACCACTTCATCCCGAAGTAACTTGAGTGAGTGCTCGGCCTTTGCGCTTTGAGTTGGTGCGATCATCCTTCGGTGTGCATGGACACTCACCTGGCACGGCCCGCGTTCGCTTGTGGCATGCGTCCAAAGAGGCCGCGGAGCGCCACGTCTTCTTGCCCTGGGTCTCGTCGGGGATCTTGGTGAGCTGGGCTTTTGCTGGTCAGGGGTGGCGGGACCATGCGTCTGTTGGTCGCCGTTGGTCGTCCTTGGCCACTGTTGAGAGGCCCCGGACAGCCCAGCTGCGCCAAGCTCGACCGACGTCAGCACCCTCGATGCGGCCTGCCTGATCCCCAGCCGACGACAGTCAGCCACGACGGGGGGTGCCGACCGACCATGCACGCGCATGCCTCGCTGCACCCCCACCGGCACTTTGAGTCATTTAAAGGAACGGGATTGAGCCATGATCGCGATGGCCAACCCGCGGATTGCTAAATCTCGAAGATTAGACCAACGCCCCTACCTGCGGCTCCGTCTCTGTGTAAGAAATCAATCTTTAGGGCTGTCTAATCGATGCTGAGGGTCGAGAAGTGTGATCCAACTCAATCCGCGGTTCGTGTTGCTGATGGTCGTTCACCTAAGTTGAAGGTGTGCCAAGGCAAGCGCTGTGGCTCCAACTCACAGAAGGTAAAGGTGAACGCATGCTGTCTCCCGTCCGTACCGGTTTGGCGCTCAAGGTGCAGGTGGTCCATCCCCACCTCGCCATCGGCGTCATCGACTGGGAAAACGCCTGGGGGATCGTCAACGACCCCGAGATCGTCGAGGCGTCCGCGAACAGCAAGACCAACATGGGCATGGACGAGTACGCGGAGATGCGCTCCGCGGTCCAGCGCTTGATCGGTTCCAAGGGCAGCTCGAAGGCCAAGAACATCGGCCCCTACGCCGACTACCTCGCCAAGGCGCTTAAGGGCGAGCTCGGCAACGCATGGTCGACGCCTCCGCTGACATTGTGGTGCCAGCGCCCCCTGATCATCGACGAGAACGGCAACACTCACCTGCCGATCCTGGACGCGATCGTTGCAGTCGACGCCGAGACCCAGATCACGGCCATGCACCGCATCCGGAAGAACAAGAAGTTCTACGGCCTGGATGGCTTCGACTTCTCCACTGCAATGGTCGCCTTCGAGATCTACCACGGCATCCCGGCCAGCGACGCGCGTCAGATCTTCCACGACCGCAACCTCAAGGGCGTCCCCGTGGACAAGTCTCTCGCCCTGTCCATGGACAACCGTGACCTCGCGACCACCATCACCCGCCAGCTCGTGGACGCCACCACGGTTATGCTGCCGGACGGCGAGAAGCCGCTGGATGACTTCATCGTCACCGGCAAGCGACAGGCCGGATCCAGCCCCAACGAGTGGATCACCCTCTCGGCGCTCCGCACGATGGTCGTGACCACGCTGCTCGGTCGGTCCGGTATTCAGGCTTCCTCAGGCAATGCCAGCATCACCCTCGCCGACCTCCCCGACGGTGTGACGGAATCCCAGGCCCTCCACGAGGTCGTCGACGCATTGAGGGAGCTGATCACGACCCACACCGACCAGTTCGTCCAGAAAAACGCGATCACTACCCCGGCCGTCCTTGCCGGTCTCGGGGCTGCCATGCACCGCACGATGTCCTGGACCGAGGAGCCTTTCGAGCCGCACGTGGACGTGAAGGGGCTGCTCAAGATCGTCCGCTGGGAGCGCGATGCTCAGTACTGGGGTGGCGTCTCAGCCACCGTGAAGACCGACGGCAAGGTCACCTGGGGCGGCGGCGCCAAGGACTCTGGCTACAAGGTCTACACCGCCCTGACCGACCCGTCCTCGGATGTCGGCAAGAAGATCCGCGGCCTCGCCTAGCAGTACCGTGACCATTAGCAAGGCCCCCTCCCCAGTCAACGAGGAGGGGGCCTTGCCATGACCAATATACGGAGTGCCTTTGGCCATAGTGGTGGCCGAACAACGCTCGACACTGACGGCCCATTGCCTCGCCGTTCCCCGCCCAACCTGGCACGGCTCTGGCGCGGGGCGTTCAACTGTCTGACCTTCGGTAGCGATGCCAACTCGGGGCCGGCGAGAGCGATTTACGGGCCAGCTGTCAGTCCCTCCCTCTAGGCTGGACTCATCGGTTGGCCGGAGTCGGCGCGAGGAGGTGCAACTTTGACAGTCGTCCCTGCCACCCACCTGGTGGACCGTGCTGGAGTGTCTCGGGCCGCATACTTGGTTACCACCCAATTGGGTTGGCTTTTCCGTGAACAAGAGACTAGCGATATCGGAATTGATGCCCACATCGAGGTGGTCGATGGGGTCGGCGCTCCCGGCGGTACATCTGGAATAGGAACTGGCCGACTGTTGGCTGTGCAGATCAAATCCGGCGCTAGTCAATTCACCAAGCCGACGGATCTTGGGTGGTGGTTCTATTGCGACGCAAAACATGTAGAGTATTGGATGAATCACTCACTTCCCGTCACTCTCATGTTGTTCGAGCCGGAATCCGAGCAAATTTACTGGCAGCATGTTAACGACGAGACGGTCATTGTTGCCGGGCAGGGCCATAAAGTACTTGTCCCGTTGAGGAATAAGCTGAGTGAATCCCGCAGAGATGAGCTCGCCGTTCCGGCCCGACGTCAGACCAGCGGCGGGATCGCCACGGCGAAGCCTACGCGGGGCACATCTGTGCGGCAAGCGGACTACGAGCTGGCGGGAGCCATCGACCTGCTGGTGTCGGCTCTGGGCAAGACGGTAGAAGAAGCGACCCCGCGGGATTTCCGCTTCGCCTTCGCTTCTCAGTTGCGCGCACTGCATCGCCGCGCTGGAGCGCCCGATCTCGATATCGTTTCAATGAAGACAGGGTATGAAGTTGCGAAGCTCTCTTCCTATCTCAAGGGAGTCACTCACCCGAGCAGGGGTCGAGTTGTCGCAATCGTTGAATCGCTCATCGAGTGCGCATGCGAGAAAGAAATTAAGATCCCCGGATACCTGACGGATGTGCGCGCATGGGAAAGGATGTGGCGTGTTGCAGATAGGCCGGGGATGCAGAAGATGCTTAAGAATAAAGCACGAAAGGGCATGCCCCTCTCCTGGCAATCATGAAACTTCCCCGCCCCGTGGGGCGGCGCATATCTAACTCGCGTCACCACATACCACCCTGCTCCCACGATGTGCCCGCGGGTGGGAACGGTGCCCCCTCCCACCCGGTGCCGGCCGATCCCCCGCCGGAGGCATCGTCTGTGACCGTGGGCCGCGATGGTGGGGTGATTGACTCGTGACCTCCGAGCCTATTCATAGTGGGCGGGCGTCGGCGCAGCCGGGGCGGAGCGGGCCGAAGGCAGGAGCGTCGCCCGGAGCGGAGCTGGGAAGCGCGCCCGGCGGAGCGGAGCGCAGCCGGGTGCCTTGATGAAGTAGGGAAAGTCTTATTCCGCTGGGATCAACTGCTTGCCGTCGCGGCTTCGTACGTGGGGGCCGTTGCCGTCCAGGGCATCCAAGAGCCTGATCGCGTAGACCTCGGACATGCGCTCGCTGACCTCGTCGGGCGTGAGCCAGGAGACGGCTGTTGACTCGCTTGAGGTGCGCTTGGTGCCGCCGGAGGGCTTGCAGCGGAAGATCAGGGCCACGATGCCTCGGGTGGTGTTCTTGTAGACGCCGGTGAGATCGTTGACCTCGACGTGGATGCCGGTCTCTTCCCAGACTTCGCGGGCTACGCCGGCCTCGGGGGTCTCGTCGAGTTCGAGAATGCCGCCGGGGAGCTCCCAGGTGCCGATGTCGGCTCGGCGGATTGCCAGGAGGTGCCCGTCTTCGCGCACCACGACTCCGGCTACGGATACGGAGTGCAGGGGCGGCGACGTTGCTTCCTGTGATTGACTCATATACAGGAGCAAAGGAGGCGTGGACGCACCGTGCGTACGCCCGCCTCCTCGACTGGACGGACGGCAGCGTTGATGCCGTAGCCGTCGGCGGTGAACCGACCTTGGAGGCCGACGCCGTCGCGCCGGACGCCGAGCCGAGCGCCCCTGTCCCCGATGGCCTCCCTCTCCGTGTGGCCGAAGAGCTGGCGGCCGGCCAGCTGCTGGACACGATGGTGATCCGACTTCCCGGCGGCGGACAGGCTGTGGTGGTCGCCCGCGGCAAGGAAGGCGGCAGCCCGGAGGAGATCCAGGCCGCACTCGAAGCGTGGCGGCGTGCGCAGCCGCAGTTGCAGGAGATTGAGGTGCGCGCCGAAACGGACGAGCCGCCGGAGTCGGCCGCGTAGCCCGCGCGAACATGAAGAAGCGGCCCACCCCTGAATGGGATGGGCCGCTTCGCAGTGCGGGTGACCTGCGAGCTCTTCAAGATCGCTTAGGAGGAATTTAGGAGGTGGGCTCTTCCGCTGAGGGTTCGCCGACAGTGCCTTGAGAGTGCTGGCAGAGTGCGACAGGGATAAGAGAACGGGCCCCGCATCCGGCCTGACCTGGCCGAACGCGGAGCCCGTGCTGTTCACAGCTGTGCCCCCGGCAGGATTCGAACCTGCGACACCCGCTTTAGGAGAAAACGTAAAGCGATCATGTGCCACAGCGAGGCCGAGTGAGCCTCGGTGAGGCACCGATGACAGGGGCGTGACCTCGAAAAACAGGTTTCAGCAAGCGTTGGTGAGGGTCAGTGAGGGGGTGTTGTGGATTCCATGTGGACTCTCGTGGACTCCACCCGCTACACGGCCCTCAACGTTCGAACAGGCGGCGGCGCCGGGGCCATCATCTCCAGCACCTGAGCAGCCACATCCTCCGGCGAGTGCTGGTAGATCCACGTGACCTTGGAACCGCGGTCGTGACCGAGGATCGTCTGCGCTTCCTTCTCCTGCACGCCCAGATCCTTCAGCCACGTCGCGAAGACGTGCCGCAGATCGTGCACCCGAGGCCACCATTCATCCCGGCCCGTTTCCGGGTTGGTGACCTGTCGGGCCAGGCCGGCGCCCTGAATCGCAGGGATCCACGTGCGCCGGAAGTTGTGCCGGGTCAGCACGCCCCCCTGCGGGCCACGGAAGATCAGCTCGTCCGCGTGCAGGTCCTTCCCGTCGCCGAAGGGGGAAACAGTGTCCGCCGGCCGCCACCGACCCACCATCGTCAGCACGGCCGCGATCGCGTCAGGTGTAAGCGGCACGGTACGGAACCCGGCCGTCGACTTCGGTGCCGGCTTCCGGAACAGGGTGCCTTTGTCCTCGCTGAGCACTTCCTTGACCTTGAAGTGCTTGGCCTCCAGGTCCACATTTCCCCACCGCAGGCCGGTGGCTTCTCCCCACCGCAGACCGGTCTGCTCGAGGAAGACGAGCAGCGGTCGGTAGTACATGGGCGTGTGCTCCCGGATCGACGCGCACTGCTCTCTCGACGGCGGGCGGAGATCGTCAGCGTGCTTCTTCGGCGGCGCCTCGATCTCGATCTCGGCGGCCGGGTTGAACGGGATCCGCTTCCCGTCCTTCACCGCGCCGCGGAGCATCGCGTTGAGGAGCTCCAGCACCTTCTTACGGGTGTGGTGCCCTTTCACCTCACGGGTGAGCCACCCCTGGAGCTCCATGTACTCGAGGTCGCACAGCCGCCACTTCCCCCACTTCGGCTCGATGTGGGCGGTCCAGTTGGAGAGCTTCCGGTTCGTGGTCGTGACTGCCCGCGGTGGCTGCGCCGGCCACCACATGTCCCACCAGGCAGTGAGGGTGATCTCGCCGCGCTTCGGGTCGTTGTAGGTGCGGCGCCGGACACGGGTGCGTACGTCGTCGAGGAAGTCATCGGCGTCGCCCTTCTTCGTGAAGTTCTTCGCCTTCTGCTGGCCTGCCGGGTCGCGGTATCGCGCCTGCCATGAGCCGACGCAGTCGCGGCGGCGTTTTCGCTGGCCGTGTGTCTCAGGCGGGTACTTCTCCATGCACTGAGCGCAGCCGCACGTCTTGCTGCGTAGCTGTCGTGGGTTGTTGGTTGCTCTACGCGCCACGGCTGACCTCCTCACTACGTAGTTCCGCAAGGAAGGCGTCCGCTTCTGCGGGGCTGGTGAAGCTCTTGAGGTGCTGTCGCTTCTTCGAGATGTAGCGCACCTGCCACGGCCCGATGCACTTGCTCACGGGGGTGCGTAGGCCGTATTGATCTGGTGGGTAGTCGATAACGCAGTCGACGCAGCCGCATTTTCGGCTGCCGATCTGGTAGGGCTTCTCATGCGCCACGGCGCATCACCTCGTCCATCCGTCGCTGATGTGGGACGCGGGGCCGGATGTATACGGGGTCCCCGCAGAAGCAGACTGCACCGACATCGGGTTGTTCCACGGCAAGTTCACGCAGAACGGCCCGTACAACGAGGCCGGTGCTTGCGGTGGGAAGCGCGGCTGGCAGCGTGATGGTACGCGCGAGCGGATCCCACGGATCAGACGGGCAGTGGGCGGAAAAGCGGACACGGATGCACATGGAACCCCCCGGGGCGCAGGCAAGTGGATACCTGCGGCCGATGGGGGAGGACATCGGCCGACCGGAAGACCGTACTCCGAATTAGTGGAATACGCGACTACCGTCGGCCGTGTCGGGCTTACGCTCCGGAGCGGTTCCGGTCGACCAGCGCACGGATCTGGATCTCCGTGATCTCCTGCTGGTCTTCGGTGAGTTCGTCGATCAGCGCGAGGATCCGGTCGCGCGCCTCGGGGTTGAGCGGTCCCGGGGTGCGTCGGCCGGCGGCGGCGAAGATCTCGTCCGGGGTGAACTTCGGGAAGGCGGCGGCGAGAGCGCGGAGCTTGTCCTTGTTCGGCCCGCGCCCGGTGCCTCGCTTCCGGTGGACCCATGCGTTCACCGTGGCAGGGGAAACGCTGATCCGGCGCGCGATCTCCGAGTCGCTGACACTGTAGGTGTCCTTGAGTCGGGCGATCAGCTGCGCCAGGTCTTCAGGCTCCTGCTGCTCATGGCTTTCCACAGCTCAAGATTGCCCGCTGATCTTCTACTTTTGCAAGTAAAAGTAGAGGCGTGGCGGGGTTGATATTCGACGCACAGTCTCCCCTGCCGTGTACTACAACCCCTGGCATATGCGGACTATGGAACCTGCGTTCGATTAATCGCTAGCTCATCTGGTCGACTCACCGAAACTCACCCCTCCTCGCTTGACCTCACTGACACTTACACAGTAGAAATGTGTCAAGGGCGGCGCAGGCCGCACCGTAACCACTCGGCGCGAGGCGTGAGCATGACCAACCTGATCCGCAGGGACAACGGCAAGCCGCTCCGTGAGGCGATGAAGCGAAAGGGGCTGTCGGCCGAGCAGCTCGCGGCGGCCACCAGGGCGGTGGACGCGGCGGGACGCGGGATCAGCGCGGCAACGATCTGGAAGATCACCGGGTCCGGATCGGCGGCCGCCAGTAAATGTCGCCTCCGTACCGCCTGGCTCATGGCCACTGCCATGAACGAGCCGCTCCAGGAGCATTTCAGCATGCCCACGGTTTCAACCGACACAGTAGAAAGGTAGACCCTCATGGCCACTCTCACTGACCGCACGGAAACGTTGCGCGCCGTCGGCCTGACCCCGCTCCTTACGACCGCACAGCTCCAGGCGCGATACGGGGTCTCGAACTGGACGGTCAACGAGTGGGTGAAGGCGGGCTGCCCTGTCGAGCCCACGGCCTTCCGCGGCCGGCGGTTCGACCTGGACAAGGTCGCCGCCTGGATGGCGAGCGAGAGGCAGCTCGCCGCGTCGGCCTGACCAACGCAGAGCGGGGCCGCCGGACCATGCGCGGTCCGTACGACCCCTCGATCACCTCAACCAACTCAGAAAGAAGAGGTCACCGTGAACACCAATCCTACTGACGAGATCAGCTCCCGACTTGCCACGATCAGCGACAACCGGGCCGCTGTCGAATCGCTGCTGAACTACGAGAACCTGCCGGCCCCGACTGTCATCGCCCGCCCGGAGGCGGTGTACGTGTCGGTGGCCGACGCGGACGACCTGCTGCCGTGGCTGGACCTGCTGGGCGGCGTGGTGCGCAAGGCCCCGGCGTGGTCGGGGATCGAGCTGTGGTCGCTGACCACGTTCACGCCCCCGGGTGCCAGTGGTGTGCGGGTGCCGGTGCGTGTGTCGGTGTCGGTGCCGGTGGGCGAGACGCTGATGACCGAGATCGTTTCGGCGGTGGCGGCATGAGCCCGACGCCTGTGACCGGCCCGTTCCGGATCTCCGTGGACGCCACCCCGTCTGGGGTCGCCCTCGACGTGACTCACTACCTGTCGGCGCTGGTCCTCGCCTTGGCCGAGGCCGCTTCCGAGGACGGTCCGTCCCTCCTCGACGACCTGGTGGCCATCGCTGAACTGGACCGGTCCGCCCGGCACCAGGGCCGCGACTCGCACGCCACGCACGAGCGGGACGAGGCGGTGCAGTCCCTGCTGGATGAGCTGGTCGACGGCGGCACCCTGCCGGTGTACGGCGGTGAGGTGCTGCAGCTGGCGGACACGCTGCGCCGCGCGGTGGCCCCGCGCCCGATTCCGTCGGCGCGGGAAGCGGGTGCGGCATGAGCGCCCCGATGACGCCTCCCGAGGAGACCGCGGCCGAGCGCCGGGCTTGGGTAAGGGCCTACGCCCGCAAGCACAACACCACCCCAGCAGTCGACGCCGTGAGCGCCACGATGACGCCGGAGCAGCGCGATGCGGAGGCGGCGGAGTCCGAGATGGTCGCAGACCGGGGCGCGCAGATCATCCCCCCGTACGGCTGTGGTCTGTGCGGCCTGGACGAGCGGGCGCACGGACGCCAGTGGGTCGAGTCCTCTGGCTGGCACACCTGGAAGCGTCCGGATGACCGCCTTGTCCTGGCTCGGATGCGTGCTCGGCGCAGTGGCCAGAGCATCGCGGGCGCCCCGATGACGCCGAACACGGCGCTGATCCGGCTGCGGCAGTACGGCGAACGCACGTCGACCTGGTCGACCGCCACGTACGACAGCGGCACGGAACGGGAGCTGTACGAGATCGCGTTGACGTTGGCCGCTGAGGTGAACCAGCTGTCCAACGACCTGACCGGGGCGTTCCTGGACCGGCACGAGGAGGAGCAGGACTCCACACGGCTGCGGTTGGCGTTGCAGTCGGCGCGTCGCGGGCGGCGCGAGCTGCGGGTCCGGATCACCGAGCTGGAGGCGGCGCCTCCGTGGGAGCGGGCCGTGGCCGGGCTGAATGCCCTGGTGGACGCGGGCGTCGACTTCCACGTCGAGCCGGACGGCCACATCAGCGCCCCGTTCAGTGACGAGCACATCGAGTGGGACCTGCGGGCCCGCCGCTGGGTCCTCACCCACGACGACGAGGACGACGAGCCCGAGGTGACGCCGGACCCGCTGGCCTACGGGCCGACCGGGTACCGCTGCGGGTGCGGCAAGGACGCCCACTCCAACCTCACCCCGTGCCAGCCGATGACGGCCGACGAGTGGAACGCCCGGCACCCGGTCGGTACGCCGGTCCTCGCGTACCCCGGCACCCGGGACGCCGAGCCCCTCGACACGGTGACCCGGACCCCGGCGTGGACGCTCGGCCACGGCGCGGCGGTCGTGTCCGTCGAGGGCGAGGCGGGCGGGATCTGCCTCACCCACGTCGACCCGATCGCCGATGCCGCCCAGTTGGCCCGGTTCGAGGACGCCCGGCACGCCCTCCAGCAGGCCCGCGAGCAGGGCGGTGCCCAGTGAGCGACCGCCCGTCCACGTTCGCCGGTACCTGGACCCGCCCGCGGCAGGACGGCATCGGCCGGTCCCAGCGCGAGCTTCAGGACCGCGCGTCCTTCGACCAGGCCCCCGCCGCCGGAGCGTCCTGCCTCCTCATCCTCTCCCTTCCCCTCCTCGGGCTGGCCATCATCGCCGCCCTGACCACCACCGGAGTGATCGCATGACCGGACCCGAGCACTACCGCGAGGCCGAGCGCCTTACCCGCCAGGCCGAAGTCGTGGACCCCGAGGGCGCCCTCGTTATGGCGCAGCTGGCCACGGCTCACGCCACGCTCGCCCTGCTGGCCGCGCAGACCGCCCCGGCCGCGCCGCCGCTGGAGACCGAGCCCACCGTCGCCTACGTCTACCGCGCCTCCTGGGGCATGACCCCGCTCGGCACGTACACCAACCAGACCGCCGCGCGCACGCACTGCATGGCCGACGCCACGAACAACGCGGAGAACCCCGAGGGGCTCACCTTCGATTGGCTCGGCGATGAGTCCGAGCCGGATGACCCGTACGAGCTGCTCGTCACGATCGATGGCGACGAGCAGCCCACGGACTACACCGTCACCCGCATCGAAGTCGCCGCCGAGTACGACCCGGAGGCGGACGCCTGATGACCACCACCGTGTTGGCCGGGGCTTCGGCCCCGGCCGCCGGCCCGAACGTCCTCGGATGGTTCAGGCCTGGCAGCACCGACTGGCACGCCGCCCGCGCGTCCGGTATCGGCGGCTCCGAGATCGCCGCCGTCATGGGCCTCAGCCCGTACGAGTCCCGGTTCTCCCTCTGGCACCGCAAGCAGGGGCTCGTGGCCCCGGTCGAGGAGACCGAGGTCATGTACTGGGGGAAGGTCCACGAGCCCGCCATCTGCGCCGAGTTCGCGACGCGCCACCCCGAGCTGGTGGTCGACTCGTCACCGACGTACTCGCACTCGGCCCGGCCGTGGCAGATCGCGAACCCGGACCGGCTCATCGTCAACAACCTCGCGACTGCGCTGCCGACAGCTGTGCTGGAGGCGAAGACCGCTCGCGACGCCGAGGGATGGGGCGCAGAGGGATGGGGCGCAGAGGGGACCGACGAGATCCCCGTCCACTACCGGGCCCAGTGCCTCTGGTACCTCGACACGCTCGGCCTGACCACCTGCCACGTTGCCGTCCTGATCGCCGGGTCGGAGTACCGCGAGTACGTCGTCGAGTACGACGAGACCGACGCGCTCGCCATGCGGGACGCCGGGGCCGAGTTCATGCGGACCCTCGCGGCCGGTGAACGGCCGGACATCGACGGCCACTCGGCCACGTTCCAGACCATCAAGTCCCTGCCCGACGGTCAGGACGACGTCGACGTTGAGGTGTCGACCGCCCGCCGTGACCGGTACTTCGCTGCCCTCGACGCCGCCAAGCAGGCCGAGGAGGAGAAGCGGGCCGCCGCCGGCCTCCTTCTCGACGAGATCGGGACGGGCCGCCGGGCCGTGTGCGAGCGCCGCCCGGTCGCGACCCGCACGGTCCGCGGCGGCCGCACCTACTCCCTTCAGCCCGCCCGGAACCGGAGCACCTCATGACCGAAACCATCACCAACGCCGTCGCCGTCCGCGAGCAGGGCCCCGGCGCCATGGTCGAGCACTACAAGGACGACCTCGCCCAGGTCATGCCGTCCCACGTCAAGCCCGACACCTTCGTCCGGCTCGCCGTCGGCGTCCTGCGCCGCGACCGCAACCTCGCCCAGGCCGCGCAGAACAACCCCGCCGCGCTCATGGGCGCCCTGATGGACGCCGCCCAGCTCGGACTCACCCCGGGCACCGAGCAGTTCTACCTCGTCCCCCGCAAGACCAAGGGCCGCCTCGAAGTCCAGGGGATCCGCGGCTACCAGGGTGAGATCGAGCTGATCTACCGAGCCGGAGCCGTGTCCTCCGTGATCGTCGAGGTGGTCCGGCAAGCCGACACGTTCCGCTACAGCCCCGGCCGCGACGAGCGGCCCGTCCACGAGATCGACTGGGACGTCGAAGACCGTGGCGCGCTCCGCCTGGTCTACGCGTACGCGGTGATGAAGGACGGCGCCACGTCAAAGGTCGTCGTCCTCAACCGGGCCCAGGTGGGGAAGGCGCGAGCTATGTCCCAGGGCTCGGACTCCCCGTATTCCCCGTGGCAGAAGCACGAGGAGGCCATGTGGATGAAGACCGCCGCCCACCGCCTGACGAAGTGGGTGCCGACCAGCGCCGAGTACATGCGTGAGCAGATCCGCGCGCAGGCAGAAGTGGCGGCCGAGCAGCACGTGGCACCGCCCGTCGCACCCCAGCAGGTCATCGACGAGCAGGGTGCCGAGGACGACGGCCCGATCGAGGCGGAGTTCGTGGAAGACGACACCGCGGGCTGGCCGGCGGCCGCGCAGGCCGGATCGGGGGCCCGCGCATGAGCTGGCACACGAGCCGCATGGTCGGCTTCGACATCGAAAGTTCTGGCCTGAACGTCGAGACGGACCGCATCGTCACCGCCTGCGTCGTCGGATGTGGCGGCGGTGACCCCGTCGCCTCCACGACGTGGCTGGCCGATCCCGGTATCGAGATCCCTGCCGAAGCCACCGCCGTCCACGGCGTCAGCACCGCGCAGGCGCGCGCTGACGGGCGCCCGGCTGCCGACGTGGTCGAGGGCATCGTGCACGACCTCGTCACGGCCGTCGACGCCGGAAGCCCGATCGTGATCATGAACGCGCCGTACGACCTGACGCTCCTTGATCGCGAGGCCCGTCGGTACGGCGTCACGCCCCTCACTGACCTGGTCGGCGATGAGCTGCGGGTGATCGACCCGCGGGTGATGGATAAGGCCGTCGACCCGTACCGCAAGGGCCGCAGGCGCCTCACCGACCTGTGCTCGTACTACGGGCTCCGGCTCGACGCCGCGCACACCGCGGACGCGGACGCGCTCGCCGCCTGCCGCGTCGCCCAGGCACTGGCCGAGCGGTGGCCGCAGCTCCGCGGCACCGCCCTCGACGAGCTGCACGCCGTGCAGCAGCAGTGGGCCGCCCAGCAGACCGCCTCGTACGCGTCGTATCTCGCCCGCACCCCCGGCCGTGAGCACGAGGCGCCGTCGGTTCGTACTGGCTGGCCGCTCGTCCCGCACCAGCGGAGGTCGGCATGAACCCGCTGACCGCCGTTCGCCGCCTCGTCGCCCCCGCCGGCCAGCACCGGGCTGCCCCGCACACACCGGACGCGCCGCTCGTTACCCGGGCCGCCCCGTGCCCGTGCCAGGGCTGGGACCGAGTCACCACCCACACCGTCGAGAACGGGGTGCTCACCTGCCAGAACTGCAGGCGCCGTACCGCCGAGGTCAGCCGTGCCGAGGTCATCGAGGGCACCCGGTGGCTCGTCTGCGACGACCCGGCCTGCGGCCGCATGACCACCCGCCACACCCCCGCCGCCGAGCCCCGCACCTGGACCTGCACCTGGTGCGGCAACCCGAAGGAGAACCATTGAGGTACGCCTGGATGGACAGCGCCCTGTGCGCCCAGACCGACCCCGAGATCTGGTTCCCCGAAGGCTCCGGCGCCTCCAGCCGCGCCGCCCAACGCGTCTGCGCTACCTGCCCGGTCATCGCCGAGTGCGGGGAGCACGCACAGCAGGTGGAGGACGCATCGGAGGGCCGCCGGTACGGGGCGTGGGCCGGGCTCACCGCCAGCGCCCGTACCCGCCAGGCCCCTGCACGCGACCACCGAGACCGGCAGATCCTCGCCCTCGCCGCGCAGGGCTTCACCGCGGCCGAGGTTGGGGACCGGCTCGGTGTCACCGACCGCACCGTCGCCCGCGTCCGCGCCGCCCACCGCGTGCAGGAGGCCGCGGCATGAGCCACGCACCCGACACCCTGCCCCGGCCCGCCGAATGGGCCGACCGCGCCGCCTGCATCAAACACGGCGACGTCTTTCTGCCCCCGCGCACCGAACGCGACGCCACCCCCGACAAGGCCCTGAAGATCTGCGCCGCCTGCCCGGTACGGCCGGAGTGCCTGACCGCGGCCATGGAGGAGGAGCTCGGCAACGACCAGTACCGCCGAGCCGGGGTCCGCGGAGGCCTCACCCCGGTGGAACGCGCCAGGCTCGGACGCAGCCTGAGGCACAAGGGATCCACCGGGCCTCGGAAGAAAACCAGCCGCGCCGAGAAGGCCGAGCGGAAGCGGGACCTGTCGCCGATCACGTGCGGTACTCGCCGCGGCTACCAGAAGCACCGCCGCGACGGCGAGGTGGCCTGTGACGCCTGCCGCCAGGCCAACGCCGACTCGGACCGCCGCCTCAGGAACACCGGCACCACCAAGGTCTCCACCGCCTGACCCCTTTGGCCCGGGGCCGCCGCGCCCCGGGCCACCACCCGCACCACGATCGCCCGTACGGAAGAAGGACCGCGTGACCATCGACGCCATGCAGTGGGTGTGGAACTGCTCCCGCACTACCGGGAACGTCCGCATGGTGCTGCTCGCGGTCGCCGACAAGGCACCGGGGCCCGACTGCACGACCCGCATGGGCACCACTGAGTTCCGGGCCCGGCTCAACGCCTCTCGCTCGGTCGTGCAGCTGGCGGTCGACAAGGCGCTGAAGTCCGGCGAGTTGATCGAGTCCGAGCCTGCGAAGGGCAGCCGCCCGGCCACGTACCAGCTGCCGTTCGCAGTCGGCTACGTCCGTCCGGCCCCGGGAGTTAGGGGCCCTGAATCAGGGCCGGTAGCCGAACAGCAGGGGCCCGGAATCAAGGCCCCTAACTCTGAGCAGGGGCCCGGAATCAGGGCCGGTAGCGAAAATGCTAGGGGCCCTGAATCAGGGCCGGGGGGGCCCGGAATCGAGGCCCCTAGGGGCCCGGAATCAGGGCCCCTCAACCAGACCACTCCTACCAGGAGTGCTAGCAAGCAAGAGCGCGAGCCTGAACCGGTCGACCTCGGACCCCAAATCCCCACCAACGCCAGGCCGCTGGTCGACGCTCTCACCGCCGCCGGAATCCTCGTCCGCTGGAACCTCTCGACCTCCGAGTGGTTCATCGTTGACGCGCTCGTGAAACGCACCGGCATCCCGGCCCTTGCCGCCTACGCCCAGAAGCAGGCCGCGGCCAAGGACGTCTCCTACGCCCGGTACTTCCTGCCCGGCTGGCGCGAACTCCCGCCGCTCCCCGAGCCCGGCACCACCCGCCCGCCGCTCCGTGCCGTGTCCGGCAGCAGCTGGCAGCCCTACACCAACCCCGTCGACCCGTCCGTGTACGAGAACGGATTCTGACCATGGAACCCACCACCATCGGCGCCCTCGGCCCTTCCGCGTTCGCCCGCATCATGGGCGGCATTGCCGAGAAGCGGCGCCAAGGAGTCACCGCCGGGCCGATCGACGACCAGCCCACCCCCGACGAGCCCGGCCACCCCGAGTACCACCGTCGACGCCGCGCCGAATGGAACCTCAGCCGCTGGGAAACCGCGGTACCGCCCCGCTACCGCCGCGCCGACGCCACCCACCCCGACGTCCAGCAGTGGGCCGACGCCGTTGCCGCCGACCCCGAGACCGCCGGGTCGCTGCTCCTCACCGGAACCACCGGCACCGGCAAAACCCACCAGGCATACGGCGCCTTCCGCCGCATCGCCGCCGCCGGCAGCACCCACCCATACGAGATCCGGGCAATCACCGCCGCCGACATGTACGGCCTGCTTCGCCCCAAGGGCTCCGACCGCGGGGCCGAAGCAGAACTGCGGCGACTGGTCAAGGTGCCGCTGCTCCTCCTCGACGACCTCGGCGCCGCCAAGGGCTCCGAGTGGACCGAGGACGTGACCGGCCGACTGATCAACGAGCGCTACAACTCGTGCAAACCGACCTTGTACACCTCGAACCTCCCGGCCAAGGCTGCCGACGGCCGCGACCTCGCCAGCGTCCTCGGCGAGCGCATCGTGTCCCGGCTCTCCGAGGACACCCGCGTCGTGGCCATGGTCGGCGCCGACCGCCGCCGAGGTGCCGCGTGAGCCCGTCGTGCCGCGTCTGCGGCCGCCTCCTGCGCTCCGAGCGCTGGCGGGCCCGAGGCATCGGCCCCGTCTGCGCCAAGGCCGCAGGCGACCGCACAACACCCCACATCCCCACCCCACACCCCGACCACCACATCGACGGACAGACCGAACTCCCGCTGCAGGCCATGCAACCGACCCTTTGGAGCCTCTGATGACCGAGACACTGCTCGACCGCATCGCCCGCGCCCTGGCTGATGTCCCCATCCGTCAGAACGACAACGGCGTGAACGTCTACCTCGGCCTCGCCACCCGCCTCGACATGGCCAGCACCACCCTGTCCGTGATTCGCCCGGAGCTGGACCGCCTGCTCGCCCGGGCTGCGGAACGGGAGACCGACGGATCCGCCCGGGTCCTGCCAGCGAAGTTCGTCACCGACGCCATGGCCCAAATCCCTGACGCCCTGCCGCGCGACTTTGCCTGACGCACAGCTGGACGGCCCCGTCGCAACCGGGGCCGTCCGGGACCAGCACACCACACCCCGCCACCCACACAGGAGGACCCCGTGACCACCACACCCGCCGACCTGTCCGAAGAGCAGCGCGAGGAGCGCCGCGCCCGCGCCCGGACCGCCATCGAAACCGGCCTGCGTAACACCCTCGACGCCTGGCACCAGTCCCCACCCCGCCTCGACTGGGCAGCCGACGCCGCACTCGATGCCCTCGGTGACCTCGCCGCCGAGATCCTCGTCGACGGCACGATGATGCGGTCCCTCACCATCAAGGACGGCGTCGCCACCCTCGAACTCGCCGAGGCCACCGAGATGGTTCGGATCTTCGCCGCCGGAATGCGCGGCTGCCTCGACGGTCACGGCGCCTCGAACTACGTCGAGATGGAAATGACAGACGGGGCGACGGGTGACGCCTTCACCGTCACTGTTCAGCGGCGGGAGTGCCCGACCCCGCACCAGTTCCGGCAGCAGGCCGAAGCCCGCGCCGAGCAACTGGCCGCCGAGCTGGAGGAGACCCGCGCTGCCCTCGCGGTGGCCCGGCAGATCCTCGGCACCACCAACCCCACCACCGAGGAGACCCGGTGACCGTCTTCGTCATCCTGTTCCGCGGCGCCCCGACCGCTGCCGCGCCTGACCTCGTCACCGCGCAGACACACGCCCTCGCCGAGCGGACCGCTCCCGCCAGCGCCTCTCCGTACGAGAACGGGTGGGTCGAGAAGGGCCCCGGCGAGTGGCGGCTCATGACCCGGCGCCGAGACCGTGGTGGCCGGTGGTCCTGGACCCAGCGCGCTGTCCGGGCCGTGCCGCTCATCCACGGTGAGCAGCCCGCTCCCGTCGAGCGGGCCGCCGTGCTGCGGGAAACCGCCTCTCTCCTGGTGGACCACGCTTCCGTCCTAGAGGCGCTTTCCTCCTCCGACTACGACAACGAGATGTTCGCAGCCAGCCACCTGCGCACCAAGGCCGTCGATCTCCACCGCCTGGCCGACAAGGCGCAGCAGCCCGCCGCCGGCAGCCCGGCCGAGGTCTCCGCCGCCGACTTCTACCAGCCTGGTCACACATACACCAGCGGCAGGTTCCCCCAGTACGGGTGGAAGTTCCGGTGCGACACCGTCATCACCCACCCAGAGGACAGTGAGCGCACGGCCCTCGGCTGGCGGTTCTTCCACGGCAAGTGGGAGCCCTACGCCTACGGCGAGGACGACTGGGACGTGCACAACTTCCGTGAAGACGGTCTTGTCGACGAGGGCACTGCGCCCCACGCCGCCGAGGAGCCGACCCGATGAGCCGCATCTGCCTCGACGACCTCACCAGCGCCGACCTCAACCAGCTGTACACCGAGCGCGACCGCTACCGGGCCGCCTGGACGTCCGCCCGCCACCGCGCCCAGCGACGCGACCGCATGGCCACTCACCGGCTCACCGTGCTCCGCAAGCGCCGCCAGCAGATCCGCGCGGCCGAGGACCGCGCCGAGCAAGCCGAGGCCGCCGCGACCCGAGTGCGGGCCGTACTCGCCACCCGTGACTGGCCGTACGCCGAGGTCCGGGCCGCAGACATCCGCGCCGCCCTCGATGACCCGCACACCACCTGACCACCGGAGCACTTGATGCCCGCACTCGCCATCCGCATGCTGCACAGCGCTCTCCTGGGCGGCCTCGCAGCCGCCACCACCAACGCCATCTGGCTCCTGACCACCGGGCACGCAGCCTCACCCATGACCACCGTCATCGTCGGCGAGGTCGTCTGGATCACAGCCTCGGTCGCCCGGGAACACCGGGCCCGCCAGGAGACGGCCGCCCTCGAAGCCGCCTACGAGATGCCCGCGCTCGGCGAAAACATCGACCCCCCTCACCGGCCGCCGGCCACCCCCGACCAGCCCTGACCCGCCCGGCCGCCCCACACCCCGGGGCGGCCCCGAACCCCAATCGCCGCGAACGGAGAACCCCATGACCACACAGCACCTGATCGACGACGCAACACGCCTGATCAACAGCGTTTCCAGCGACATCAGCCGTGCGGCAGAGCTTCCCGACGGGCGCCGCCGCAACATGGACGGTCCCACCGCTGCGGGCTTTCTCACCGCCCAGTCGAACCTCGCGGTCGCCACAGCGCTCCTCGCGCTCGTTGCAGCGGTGCGGGGTGAGCAGCAGTGACCAACCCGACCGCCATCTGCGCCGAGTACTCCACCCACGCCACCGACCGGCCGCCTGTCGGCCCGTGTGTCCTCCGACCCGGCCACCGCGGCGACATCCACCAGGACATGCGCGGCATCCAGTGGGCCACCCGACCGGACAGCAGCGGATGCTGCGTCTGCGGGGACACCCCCATCGACTACCACAACTACCTGGAGCAGTCCTTCTGCTGGCCCTGCGCCGACGGCCAGGCCCCGACCGCGATCTCCGGCACCGACCACGAGCTGCGCGCCCGACTGATCGCGGCGATCCGGGCGATCGGCCGCGGCGAGCAGGAGATCGTCGAGCTGCGGGCCGAGCTTCGGTCCCGCGATGAGGTGATCGGCCAGCAGCGCGCGGCTGCTCGGAATGCCCTCCGCGACGTGGCCGCCGTTGCCCGCGTGAGGGCCCTCGCGGACCGCTGGTACGGGCAGGGCGCCCCGGCCACCAGCTACGCCCGGGAGCTGCTCGCCACCCTCGACAACGCCGCCTGAACACGACGACAGGGCACGCCACGGCGCGCCAGATAGGAGAACCCATGGACGCGTACCAAATCGCGCACGGACGCCGCAGGGGCAAAGACCTGTTCCGGCACCGCGAGGAAATCTCTCCCTATGACGAGCTGTACGTCATGGAGGTCCACCCAGGCGAGCCGAGCTGCGGGGTGTTCATCGGCTGCAAGAACCCCGACGAACACGTGGCCGTGCGGCTCGCCCCGGAGGGCATCGACAAGCTGATCGGCGTCCTTCAGGAGTGGCGTAATGCCCATGCGGAGCAGCAGTGACCGCGCCCATGCCGCCACTGCGGCGGATCACCCGCGACGAGATCGACGCGGCCCTCTTTCAGGACCACCTTCGCCGCCGCGCCAGGGCCGGAAGCATCACCGCGACCGCCGCCCTGACCGGCGTACCGCCTGACGCCCTGTACTCCGAGGCCCTGGCCCTGGGCCTCATCGCCCCACCCAAGGGGCCCTGAACGCGACGGTGGGGCGCGCCCGCTGTCTGGCCGGACCGGCGCGCCCCACTCGGCAAGATCACCGTACCCCGCACCCAAGGACCACCGCGATGATCGACGCCATCACCCCCGACTTCCTCCGCAACCTCCCCGCCGGCACCCGCACCCCCTGCCACGAGCGCAGCGACATCTTCGTCCACCCGGTCCGCCGCACCCCGTACCAGTCGGCCGTGACCGAGGCCAAGGCGCTCTGCGCCCAGTGCCCCATCCGCGCCGCGTGCGTCGAGCACGCCATCCGCCACGGCGAAACAGACGGAATCTGGGGCGGCCTCACACCCGCAGAACGCCGCGCCCACCGACGACCGAAGTGCGGCACCGACGCCGGATGGCGAAGCCACTTCCTTCGCGGTGAGTCCTGCCTGATCTGCCGCGAAGCCCACGAAGACCGGCTGCGCAAGCAGCGGCTGAAGCAGCTGGACCGCGCGCACGCACGTGGCGGCAGCCTCGCCGGGTACCGGCTGGAGCTTCTGCTGGGGCTGCCGACGTGCGTACGGTGCCGGGCCGTACGGAAGGCGTACTACGCGGACAGGCCCAGCTCGGGGAAGTGGTACCGGCGGGCTGCCTGAGCTACTGCGGCCCGGGCCACGACTCCGGGCCGCCGCCCCGCCACTCGATCAGCCCGGACACGGCCACGTCGTCCTCCGTGATGGTGTCCAGCCCGGCCCGGCGGAGGAACTCGACGACGTCCCTGATCGAGTACGCCATGCCGAGGATCTCCCCATCGGCACGTACCCGCCGGCCACCAGACTCGTCCGGCGGGTACACGACCACAGGCACAGCACTCATGCCCCCAGCGTCCGACGGCCGGCGCTTGGCCGCACCCCGGCACTGGCCACCCGGCGGACAGGTCAGTCGACGAACGAACCGTCCACCCGTCGCTGGTGCCCGCCGAGGAGGTGCTTGCACTGCGGGCAATGCCGCATCGTGCCCCGCTTCACCACCCACGAGATCCCCGCCGTGCACAGGTGCATGAAGCCCACGGCCCAGGTCTGGATCATCCGGGCGAGCCCTGGCTTCGTGCACGTCCCGCAGTCCCGACATCCGCTGCTCATTACGTCCCCTTGCCGAATGGTCCGAAAGGTCGGAACCTACCGGGCCGGACGGGTGCGCGAGGCGTTCTCGGACAACCTGACCGAATCCCCGACGCACGAGGCGCGCCGGCCGATACGGTCCGGCCCGTGCGATACACCTACCGCTGCGACGTCTGCCGCCTCACCTGGGACGCCCACGACGACTACCGCGATGCCAAGGCCGACCGGAAGGCCCACATGTACCGGGTCCACGAGGGTGCCCGCCCGGACGACCAGATCATCGAGTCGCCGGGACCGCTCGACCAGATGGGCAGCGCAGCATGGGAGGCCGCCTCCTTGGTCGCGCAGTCGATCGCCCGAGTCGCCCTTCGCGGGCTCCGCTCGAAGGGCTTCCGCGAAGCACAGCAGACCGAGTGGTTCCGGCAGGCCGTCATGTTCCTCGGCGGCGGGATCCTGCTCCTGGTGTTCATCAACTGGCTCACCCACTGAGCCTGCCGCAGTAGCCTGCGGACGGACAGCGAGAAGCCCCCGCCCAAGTTGGGCGGGGGCTTGCTGCGCTCACCCCGTCGCGCCTTCCTTCCGCGGGCGGTGAGTGCCGGACCCGGAGTATCCGCGCAGGATGTCCTGCACCGTGGCGAGTGACGTGCCCACCCGTTCGGCGATCTTCCGATACGACAGGCCCTCCGACTTCAGGTCGAAGACCAGATCCCGGCGCTCCTTCTGCCACGTCTTGTTGCGCTTCACCTGCTCTGCCATGACCTGGCTCTTCGCCCGTACGCGCGCCTCCAGGTCGGCGATCTGCTCGACAGCATCCAGGGCCTGAGACACCTGTCGCACCTCCTCGTCACTCACACCCGCACCTCTCCGATCGGGCGGGGTACTTGCCAAGAGTGTATGGGACCCATACAGTCTATGGAAGTAGCCCACGCTGCTACGCAAAAGCCCCCGGACCGGCGCTGCGAACGCCATATGGGCCGGGGGCAGCCAGACGCCTGCTACCGACAGGAGACTGACCGTGTCCAAGGCTATCCGCAGCACCCGGCGCGCACACCGCCGCGCCGCCCGTGCCGTCCTCCGGGACCGCGCCAGGGCCAGCCGCCCGCACTCCCTCGCCAGCCACATCGTGGCCCGCGGCGAGTCCGCCGAGACCGCGAAGAGCATCGCCAACGGTCTCCGCACCGCCGCGAAGCGCCTCGGCCTCACCGGGAAGGCCGGCCGTACCCGCCGTACCGTCGACGGCCGTGGCCGCCTGCGCCGCGTCGTCCGCTACACCACCACCCAGTTCGCCGCCGCGCTCGCCGTCTACCGGCCGCGCAAGGCCGCATACATCGCCGCCCGCGCCCGCCTCCTGGCGGTGGCCGCATGATCCCCGTCGACGAGCCGCTCTACGGCCCTGCCGCCCGCGCCATGCGCGACGCCCTCCGCGCCCTGACCGCACTCGCCAACACCGGCGACAGCGACCCCGACATGGACGAAATGCTCCGCCGCATCCAGCCGCGCAAGATCGCGTCCCTTGTTCAGGTTGGGGGTGCCCTCTGATGTCCGCCGAGGAAGAGGCCGCGCGCGTGGCCGAGCTTCAGCGCCAGGCCGCCGCCGACTACGCAGCCGCGCAGGACCGCGCGGCCGAGGCCCGTGACGCGCTCGCGTTCGCCCGCATGCACGGCAACGAAGCCGCCAGCAGCTGACCACCTGACCGGCCGGGCCGCGCCACATCCCCCCGCGCGGCCCGGCCACTGACCACGAAGGACCAAGCCATGAGTACTGATCAGCCCCGCGAGTACCACTTCATCCTCGCCGTCCAGAAGCCCGCCCCGGGCGGCGGCGGATACGCCGTCGCCGACTGGTCCGGCGTCATGACTCCCGCGCCCGACTGGACCCGGCACGACACGTACCTGGCGATCCGGGAGGAGCACGTGAAGCAGAACCCGGCCATGCGCGGCGCCGCCCTCCTCTTCTTCTCCCTCGAACCGAACCAGCTCTGACCGTCGCTCGGCCCCACACCCTTCAGGAGCACCTCATGACCACCCATGTCTTCACCGAGCCGTGGCCCAAGGGCGTCACGCACCGGTACGTCAACCAGGTCGGCGCGACCATCGACATCACCGGCGGCGGCGACAACACCGGCTACCGGTGCACCGGCTGCCCCTACCGCTCCGGCCCGTACTGGGTCGAGCGCGTCGCCCACGAGCACGCCCAGGGCCACGCCGAGAAGTGCCGCGGGCTGCCGCGCCCGGAGGCGGCCCGATGAAGTGCGAGTTCTGCGACCAGGCAAAGCCCGACGTGACGGTCCGTCGAGACCCGTTCGCCTGGGAGGTCAACGACGAGGACTGGCAGATCCCGCTGTGCGACGACTGCGAGCAGCTCCGGGCTGACGAAGCCTGACCGCACCACCAGCCCCGGACCCGGCGTGACGCTGCCGGATCAGATCGGGCCCGGGGCACTCCCGCACCACACCAACAACCAAAGGATCCGACCGTGAGCCGCTACCTCGAAGAGGCCGCCACCCTCCTCCGCAAGGCCGCAGCGACAAACGAGGAGAACAACCGCAAGTACCCCTCCCACCTGACCGAAGGCCGGGAGCGGATCGCCAACCATTTCGCCACGCTCGCCGCCATCGACAACGGCCTCCTTCCCGCCGACACGATTCGCGATGTCCTCGGCGCCATCACCCGCCAGGACTCCTGACCACCCCAACTCCCGGAAGGACCCGACCATGCCGCCCTACGTACAGAACGCGGTCGAGCAGGTACCCGCGCAGGCATGGGCCGTCCTGCTCTCCCTCGCCACCCTCACCTTCGGCTACCGCATCGCCCCCACCCTCCGAGCCCGCACAAGCCGAAGGAAGCCCCGCGACACCAAGAAGCGCCGCAGCGTCATCGGCTTCCTCGGCATGGGCCTCGTCGTCGTCGCCGGCCTTGCTCTGTCCACGAACACCTCCGCCCGCTTCGCGGAGAAACGTCTCCACCTGGAGTCGCCGTGGCACATGACGGTCGGCCTCGTCCTCGAAGCGATCGTCCTGGGCCTGAGCCTGTATGCGTGGGCGTTCAACGACAAGGGCACGACGAGGGCCGCGTACTTCCTCGTCTTCGTCCAGGCGGTCGGCGCCGTCGAGGTCGTGAGGCAGGAGAACGAGGACCTCGGCACGGCGCTCGTCCGGATCGTCGGCCCGGTGATGCTCGCGTACGGGCTTCACAAGCTGCTCGGTCTGGAGGCGAAGCTCGGCAAGGTCGAGATCCGGCCCGATGGGCTGCTTGCTCGGGCCTGGCGCGACCGGCTCAAGCGCCTCGAATCCAGGCTCGGGATCGGGTCACGCGGCGCGTCTGCCGAGGCGATCAGCCGCCGCACCGCCCAGGACAAGCTCGTCGCTCTCGTCACCCTCGGTAAGCCCCGGATCATGGGGCAGCGCACCTACGAGAAGGCCCTGATGCGGGCAGGCGACGCCTCCTTCCACGGCCTGACCGACACCCTCGACGAGTACGGAGTCGAGCTCCGCATCACGACCCGCATCGACCGCATGAAGGCCTTCAAGAACCTCCCCGACCGGGCCGAGCAGTACAACCTCCGCTCCCTGCGCCCCACTGTCGGGTCCCAGGGCGCACCGGAGACGACGCCCAACGAAGGCGACCCTCTGACCAGCGAGGGCACACCGGGGCGCACCTCAGGACGCGATGAAGGCGCGCCCAAGGCGAACCCAGGCGAGGCGCAGGCGAACAAGGGGCCCGACGGAGGCGATGAGGGGCGGCGCACCCTCGCGTTCGACCTCTACTTCGACCTTCGCGGGACGGGGGCGGCGCCCTCGCAGAACGCCTTTGAGAAGGCGTGGCGAGACAAGGGCTTCGGCCTCAAGACCGACGACATCCGCGCCCTCTACAAGGAGGTGCACGCCAAGGTCACCGGTCACAACACGTAATCGCCGCCATCCATCCGAAGGATCACCGTGACCACCCTGATCGTCCTGGCCGTCATCGCCGCCTGGCTCTACCAACACCGCACCAAGACCCCCACGCCCGGCGCCGGCGCTTCAGCCGAAGCCCGCGCCCGGCAACTTCGGACCCCGACCGTGCGGATCGCGGAGGCGCTGAACATTCCGACCCAGCGCGGCCGCGAGGCCGGCCGCTACGCGGTCGCGGCCGAGTCGGAGCAGCGGACCGCTGACCGAATCGACCCGCTGCGCGCCGAGGGCTGGACTATCCTCCACGACCGGGCCCTTCCGACCGGCCGCGCCAACATCGACCACCTCGCCATCTCGCCGTCCGGCGTCGTGATCGTGCCGGACACGAAACGCTGGTCAGCCCGCTACCCGCTCCGGACCGTCGGCGGGCGGCTCCTCCACGGCGACCGCGACGTCACCGACCGGCTCCGCGGCCTCCGCCACGAGACCAGCACCGTCTCCCGCGTCCTCGGCGTCCAGGCGATCCCGCTCGTCGTCATGGACGGCGCCCGCATCGAGGGCGGCGAGCTGCACGTCGACGGCATCCGGATCGTCCCCGCCGAGCGGGCCCAGGCCGTACTCCGGTCCATCGGCGCCACCCGCACCAGCCACGACGCGGCCGCCCTCACCGAGCTCGCCACCACCAACTTCCCCCCGTACACAAGGACGCACCGATGACCACCACGTACTACGCCCCGCCCGGATGGCCGGCCGAACCGAGCAGTCCCCGCCCGACGCGCGACGGCGATGTCCGGTACACGCTCGGCCCCGTCCTGCCCGACGGGTACGCATGGACCCGCCGCCCCACCCTCACCGTCATCACCGGCGGCGACCCGACCGCTCCCGGCCAGGACGAACTCCGTGTCAGGGCCCGGATGATCGCCGCGATCCGCCGGTGGGGGGCCCGAGCATGAGCACCCCCAGCGGAACCGAGGCGCCCCGGGTCGTCACCCCGACGCGGATCATCCCGGCAGGTGAACCGCTGCCGACCAGGGAAGACGACCAGTACACGCCGCCCCCGCCTCTTCATGCGCAGGGCGCCGCCGCACCGCCGCCCCCGCCGCCGCCCCCGCCGCCGCCGGCGTGGCCACCAGCCGGCCCGTCCGCAGGGGACTGGTGGCGCCGGGCTGCCACCCCTCCGGCCCCGCCAGCCGTGCCCCCGCCGATGGACATCCACATCCACATCGACCCCTCGGCGTGGCTGCCCGTCGAGCCGGAACCCGAGCCCGGCCCGCCCTGGTGGATCCGATGGCGGCCCGGCTACCAGGCCGCATGCATCGTCGCTGGGCTGCCCATAACCGACGCCTGGTCAGGTCTCCTGGCGACGCTCCGCGACGAGGCCAGCCTGACCTCCGCCTGGGTCGTCGCGGCGATCCCGCTCGGCATCGCCGCGCTGGCCGACAACCACCACCGAATCGCCGCCGCCGGCGCTCACCCGGACCTGTGGATGCCGAAGATCCGGGCCGCCTGCGCCCGCATCGCCCTGTGGTCCCTGACCCTGTCCACCGGCCTTGCCCTCCCCCTTACCACCGTCATCTACTGGATCACCGGAGTACAGAAATGACCGCCACCACCACCGTCACCCTTGCTGCCGGTGTCGGAGAGATGACCTCCTACACCCTCACCAGCGCCGGACTCGCCCTCGGAATTGCTCTCCTGGCCGTCGAGCACGTCACCTGGTGGCGCGGCGGGGGAGGCAAGAAGAGCGGAGGCCCAGGAGCCGCTACTGCCGAAGGTGGCGGCAAGGCGAAGGACCCGATGGAGCTGATTCCGGGCTGGTTCGGGATTGCGTTCGGCACCCTGATGGTCGCCTGCCCTGCCGGGCTCTTGGGCTACGCCAGCGGGTTCCTGCGCTGGGGCGGCAACGGCATCGGCGGCGCGATCATGTCGTGGATGACCGGAGCCGACGCCCAGACCATCGCCAACTCGTCCGCCCCCCGCATCGACCAGGGCGGAGCCCTCGTCGTCACCGCCCTCGTCGTCACCCTGTGGCTGCTCCGCAAGAAGTTCCCCAAGGCCACGAGGGGAAAGTTCAAGAAGGGCGTCTTCATCGGCGTGCTGCTGGCCATCGGAACCGGCGTCTTCGCGATGATCGGCAACTTGGTCGTCCCCGGCGCGAATGACCTTGGGAACTGGGCCCTCGACGCTGTCCTCCACGCCGACTTCGGGGTGCTGGTATGAGCGAGCAGACCACCGCGCAGTGGCTGCGGGCCGCCGGGAACCGCATCGCCACCGGCTCCTCGCGCATCTGCCTCATCTGCGCCCGCCGCGCCGCCAAGAAGGCCACAGCGAAGGGCCGGTCCGCGTACGACGGCATCAAGGACTGGCTGGGGGAGTCCGAGGGCATCGCGTGGCTGATCAAGGTTGCCATGCTCGTCGGGGGCGGCCTGGTCCTCCGGAAGGTGCTGCTCAGCCTCTTCACGGGCCTCGGCGCCCTGGCCCAGTCCGACTCCTGGCGGTGGCTCCTGTGGCCCGCCGGAGCGGCCTGGCTCATCGCCGCCTACCGCATCGGACACCCCGACTGGAAGCCGCCGGCCGACCCGGTCGACGAGCAGCCCGCGAGCGCCGAGAAGGAAGCCCCCGCCGAGGAAACCCCGCCCACGGCAGAGGTACCCGAGACACCCACCGAGGCCCCGCCTGCCGACCAGCCGCACCCCTCCATCACCATGACCAGCAGCCAGGTAGGCCGCCTCCTCCACGACGTCTACACCGAGGGCTCCGGCGTCCACCTCGCGGCCCTGGCCGAGCGCCTCGATCAGGCCGAGTTCATGGGCCACCCCGCCGCCCGGTGGGCCACCCGGGATGTGCGGGTGCTCCTCACCCGGCACTCGATCAGGATCCGGCCCGGCGTCCGGGTGCCGCCCGTGGGCGGCCGTGAGGGGGTGCACAAGGAGGACTTCCTCCCCCTCCTCTCGACGGCCCCTGGAGACCCGGTTGTTGCCGTTGTTGCCGCAGGTCAGAGCAACAACAACAACGACAACAACAACACCTCGACCACGCACCGAGAGGGGGTCACGATCACCCTCACCGACGACGAGACCAACCCGGCGCGCACCCACGTGCATGTGCAACACCTGACGACTTGACCGATCTGCCTACCTCGGATCTACCGCTACGAAAGGATGACCCCCGTGACCCCCATGACCACCGTGTGGCACTACATCCTCACCCTCGGCACCTACCCGTCCCCGGCCTCCACCGACCTACGGATGAGCACCTTCAGCGGCACACTCTTGGCCACGGCCGACGCCGGGCGCAACGAGGTGTACGACCAGCTGCGCACCGCCCTGACGGCCGAGCACCCCGCCCTCGGCCTCGACAACGCCGTGGTCGTCCACTCCGACATCCAGCCCAACACCCCCCGGAAGTGATCACGGATGGCACGCCGTACACCCGGCCGTGCCCGTGCCGCACCGCAGCAGCCCAGCGCGGGGCCTGACCCACCTCAGCCGCCACACCAGCCTCAAATTGGCCGCCTTTTCACCACCGGCGGTAGTAAGTACACCTCTACGAAGGGACCCACATGGAGCACCCCGACTACTGCCCCGACGGCTGCCCCGGGCATGCCGAGGAGGACCTCCTCGACGAGGCGTACCGCACCGAGCCCGACGACATGGCCGAGCGCGAGTGGCCGACCTGACCCAACTGTCGGACACCGCCACTACCGTAGAAGACGTCCCAATCCGCGCTTCTGGCTGCTGCGCCGCTACGGACCAAGGCCCCGCCTGTTGCGACCAGGCGGGGCCTTCCCGTACCCGCCTCTACCCTTCCCACGACGAAGGGAGGGGCCAGGGACATGGACGACCTCAAAGGGCAGAACAGGCCGCGCGCGGGGTACGCGCGCTGGGTACGGCGACCTGAGACCGCCGAGCGAGACGCCGCCGCCTGCCGGCTCCGCGCCCAAGGGCTCACGTTCCGGCAGATCGCCGACGAGTTGGGTTTCGCCTCCAAGTCCGCCGCGCACGACGCCGTCGGCCGCGCACTCCGCGCCATCGTCGCCCCCGACGCCGAAGCCCTCCGCGACCGCGAAGCCGGCCGCCTCGACGGCCTGTACGAGGAAGCTCTCACCGTGCTGGAGCGCACCCACTACGCGCACTCGGGCGGCCGACTCATCCTCGGCCCTGACGAGGAGCCCGTCATCGACGACGGGCCGCGGCTCGCCGCGATCCGCGAACTCAGGTCGCTACGCGAGTCGTACCGCAAGCTGTTCGGCCTCGATGCCCCGGCCCGCGTGAGCGTGGACGCCGAGCAGCTCGGCGCCGAGATCACCGGCCTCCTCGACACCATCACGGCAGATGGCGACAGCGACGGCTGACGATGTCCGCCGGCAGATTGAGCAACTCGTGCGCGCCGGGGACGTCCAGGCGCTCCGCCGTGTCCGGGACCAGCTGAAAACTGCGGCGGACCGGCGGGCGGTTGAGCAGCGTGCGGCCCGGTACTCGGCCGACCCGGTCGGGTGGGTGGAGTCACGGCTCGGTCAGGTGGTGTGGTCGAAGCAGGGGCAGGTGCTGGAGTCCGTCCGGGACCACCGGCGGACCGCGGTACGGTCCGGGCACGGTGTCGGCAAGAGCTGGACGGCGGCGCTCGCAGCGTGCTGGTGGCTGGACACCCACCCGCCCGGCACCGCGTTCGTCGTCTCCACCGCGCCGACCTTTGCGCAGGTGCGGGCGATCCTGTGGCGGTACATCCGCAAGCACCACAAGGTTGCCGACCTGCCCGGCCGCGTCAACCAAACCGAGTGGCTCATCGAGGACGAACTCGTAGGCTACGGGCGGAAGCCGGCCGACCAGGACGAGTCCGGGTTCCAGGGCATCCATGCCCGGTACGTCCTCGTCATCATCGACGAGGCGTGCGGCGTCCCCGAGCAGCTGTGGACCGCTGCGGACGCGCTGACAACCGGGCCGGACTGCCGGATCCTCGCGATCGGCAACCCCGACAACCCGGCGAGCCACTTCCGGAAGGTGTGCGCGCCCGGCTCGTCCTGGCACGTGATGGGCATCAGCGCCTTCGACTCCCCGAACTTGACCGGCGAGCGGGTGCCGGAGGAAATGGCCACGGCCCTCGTGGGCGAGGCATGGGTAGAGGAGAAGCGACGCGAGTGGGGCGAGGACAACCCGCTCTACAAGTCGAAGGTGCTCGGACAGTTCTCCGACGACTCCCCGAACCAGATCGTCCGCGCCTCCGACATCGCAGCCTGCCGCATCGCCCCCGACACCCCGCCCACTCCCAACCTGCTGCTCCCCGTCGAACTTGGCGTTGACGTCGGCGGCGGCTCCGACGAGACCGTCATCCGCGAGCGCCGGGGCCGGCAAGCCGGGCGGGAGTGGCGGGCGCGTACGGACCGGCCCGAGCAGATCGCCCCGATGGTGATCGCCGCGATCCGGGAGACCGGCGCGACCGCAGTGAAGGTCGACAGCATCGGCGTGGGCTTCGGCGTGATCGGCGAGCTTCGGAACGCGGCGACCCGCGGCGAACACACGGCGGCGATCCGCGCCGTGAACGTCGCCACAGCGTCATCCCGGCCGGACAAGTACATCAACCTGCGCGCCGAGCTGTGGTGGGAGATCGGGCGGAACGCGTCGGCCGAGCACGGGTGGGACCTGTCCGGGATGGAGAACGCCGATACCACCGTCGCCCAGCTCCTAGAACCGCGCTGGGATGTCGACCCGCGGGGCCGGATCCGGGTGGAGAAGAAGGAGGAGGTCATCAAGCGGCTGGGGCGGTCGCCGGACAACGCTGACGCGCTGCTTCTCGCGTTCGCGCACCCGGTGACGGCGGACGTCATCAGCAGCCCGGCGGCCGTGTCCCTGTCGCAGGCCGGGCAGGCGCGGGGCGGTCTCGGGGCGATCAGCATCGGCCGCGGCGGCTACGGGCGCTGACCCAGGCCGTACCCGCCCCTACCGTCGGCGCGTGGCCCACACCGTGATCATCGCTCTCCTCACGCTCGGCGCGATCGCCCGCGTCACGCGGTTCATCGTCGACGACGTGCTGTTCCAACCTGTCCGGGCGGCGGTCGACAAGCGCGCCGGGCGGAAGTTCTTCGCGTGGCTCGCGGACCTGATCTCCTGCTCGTGGTGCACGAGCATCTGGGTGTCGGCTGCTGCGGCGGTGGCGCACTGGGCGTGGAGCGGCACAGTCCCGTACGTGTACGTCGTCGCGGCGCTCACCGCCTCGCACGTCGTCGCGCTGGCCGCGTCGTGGCTGGACTCCCCTCCCCCGCCCCGGCACATCGTCCTCGACCCGGTGGCCGTCGCGATGGCCGTCCGCGACCAGCGCCGATAGGAGGACCCCGTGGCCTGGTGGAAGCTCCACAAGCGTGACAAGCCCGGCGGCCCGACAGCGGGCGGCACCGTGCTGGCGTCCGCCGCGATCATCACCCGCGACCAGGTCCGAAGCGTCGTCGGGAAGGGCCAGGAGTGGCAGACCCAGGGCTGGGACTTCTACCGGACCGTCAGCGAGCTGAAGTCTGGCGTCCGGTGGGCTGCGAACGGGTGCTCACGGGCGCGCCTGTACATCGGCCGCATCGACCCCGACGGCAGCAGCCGACCGACACCCGTCGACGCCCAGGCCGACGACCTCAGCCCCGACCTCGTCGCCCAGCTCCTCGCCCCGCTGGAGGAACTGGCGGGCGGGCAGCTCGGCCAGTCGGAGATGCTGCGCCGCTTCAGCGTCCACCTCGACATCCCCGGCGAGTCCTACCTGGTCGGCTTCGACGACCCGGCGAGCGGCGACCGGCGGTGGCTGGTCTGCTCCCCGTCCGAGATCACCAGCACGGGCGGCGGCGGCACAATCCGAGTCCAGCTCCCCGAATCGCAGAGCGCCCGGGTCGAGCTGTCGCTCGACGACTGCACCCTGATCCGGCTGTGGCGCCCCGATGACGAGTACGCGTACCTCCCCGACTCCCCACTGAACGGGCTCCAAGACCCGCTCAGAGAGCTGCGGGGGCTCACCTCGCACGTGTTGGCCACCGTCGATTCGAGGCTCGCTGGCGCTGGCATGGGCGTGATGTCCGACGACGTGGCACCCGCAGCCCCACAGCAGACGGACGGCGCGAACCCCGTCCACTCCGACCCGGTGACAGCCGCGCTCATCGAGGCGATGGCTGCCTCTCTACGAGACCGCGACTCCGCGTCCGCGCTGGTCCCGCTGCTGCTGCGCGTCCCCGGAAGCGTGAAGGACAAATTTGAGTGGCACAGCTTCGCGACGGAGCTGGACTCGAACCTTCTCCCGCTGCGCGAGGCTGCGATCAAACGCATCGCGATCGGCCTGGACATGCCGCCCGAGGTGCTCACCGGGCTCGCGGACACGAATCACTGGAACGCGTGGCTGATCAGCGACGACTCGATCAAGCTGCACCTGGAACCGAAGCTCGGCCTGATCGCCGAGGCACTCACCGACCGGTACTTCCGGCCCGCCTGGGAAGCCCTCGGCGTCCCCGACCCCGAGGCATGGGCGTGCTGGTACGACACCACGGATCTCAAGCAGCGCCCGAACCGCGGCCCCGAGGCCCTGGAGGCATTCGGGAAGGGGCTTATCGGCGCGTCCCCGACCCGCAGGGAGCTCGGATTCTCCGACGAGGACGCCCCCACCGACGAGGAACGGAACCGCGCCCTGGTCCAGCAGATCGTCCAGGCCGCACCGACCCTCGCGCCGTCGCTGCTGCCGTTCCTCGGGATCAGCATCCCCGAGACCGAAGCCGCCGAGGCGATCGCCGACGCAGTGGTCGACGACCCGGAATCCGCTGTCGATGCCAGTGCACCATCTGCGGCACTCCCCGCCGCGCCTTCCCCGCCAGCGGCCGTCACCAGCGGGGAGACGGCACGGCCGGGGCCGCCGGAGCTGACCGCGTCCGCCGTGCTGGACGACGGATGGCGGATGGCCTGCCTCGACCTCGCCGCACGCCGCGCCCTCGCACGGGCCGGGAACTGGCTGCTCAGTCGGTCGGGCCGATCCCGGCGCGGAGAGCTCTCCCAGGTACCAGTCCACGAAGTGCACATGCACCTGGTCCCCGACCAGGCAGACCTGGCCCAGATGCTCGACGGGGCGTACCGCGACTTCCACGCGGCCACCCCGGGCGAGACCGGCCTGCACGCGGCGGTCGACCTGTACGTGCGGCGGCTGCTGCTCACCGGGATCGCGCACGAGCGCGGCCTCCTCGCTGGGCATCTGGCCTCGGCCAGCCGTGACCGGGCGGCGGCCTGATGGCGGATCCGTGGCTTGCTGCGCGCATGCACAACCGGGCGCAGGTCGCGGCCGCCGAAGCGGACGTGAGGCCGGCAGTGCGCGCGGCGGTCGCCGAGTACCTCTCCGCGGTACGGTTCGGGCTCGGCCTCGACGGTGCGGTCACTGCTGCTGCGGCGCCGGACGATGGCGAGCCGGACTGGGACGGGTTCCCGGACGACAGCCTGTGGCGGCGGATCGTGGGCCGCCGGATCGCCCCGGCGTGGCGGCGGGTCTTCGGCCGGTCGTACCGGCGCACTGCCCCGGATGCCCCGGACGGGGCCGGTGACGCGCGCGCCGACGACGAGGCCGATCAGCTGGCCGAGCGGCTGCGGCAGTTCCCGCGCCGGGTGTGGTCCCGGATGCGGGAGACGTGGCGGGACGGCATCGCCCGCGGCGAGTCACCGGCCGCACTCCGGGCTCGTGTTGCTGAGCTGGCGACGCTGGAGGGCTGGGACGGTGCCGCCGTGACGATGACCCGCACCGAGACGATCGGCGCGCTGAACAGCGGGTCGATGGGGGCCGCGCTCGACGAGCAGGCTCGTACCCGTCGGCCGTGGGTGAAGACGTGGTTGGCGACGTCCGACGACCGGACCCGCGCGGAACATCGCACGGCTGACGGGCAAGCCCGGCCTCTGGGCGAGCCGTTCCGGGTAGGGGCGGATCGGATCCAGTTCCCCGGCGATCCCCGCGCCAAGAGCTTCGGCACCATCGCGAACTGCCGCTGCTCGATGACCTTGAGCCCCGCCCCCGAGTAGGAGATCCATCGTGCTCATCCCTTGGACGTCATCTCTCATCGCTGCTGCTGATCCGGCGACCGTGGCCGTCGCGGACGACGGCACCTGGACCGGCACGATCGCCCTCGTGAATGAGTGGAGCGCGGATCAGCGGATGCTCGCGCTCGCCGACGGCGCAGAGGTCGACGTGCGCCCCCTGCCACTCCCGGTTACCGTCCAGTACGTCACTGGCCCCGGGCACGACGGGGCCACGGTCGGCCTGATGACCCTCGACGAGGTCTGGCAGGACGAGCACCGAGTCATGGGCCGCGGCCGGATCGACCTCGACGACCCGCAAGGCGCCGCACTCGCCCGGAAGATCGAGCGCGGCTTCCTCCGCTTCGTCTCCGCCGACGTCGACCGCGTCGACGGCCGTGTCGTGTGCGTCGGTGACGACGGGCAGATCGTCGACGACTGCGACCTGGCCGAGGACAGCATGGACGCCGGGGAGCTGTACACCCGGTGGCGCATCATGGGCGCCTCGCTGCTCGCCCACCCCGCTTTCCCCGAAGCCCAGATCAGCATGGCCGCTGCCGCGCTCGCGGTCGACGACGAGGAGATGCCGGAGGAACCGGACAGCGAAGAGGAGGAAGAGCCGTCGGCCTGCGTCCGCCTGGACGACGAGACCGGCACGTGGGTGCCCGCTGCCTGCGATGAGGACGGCGCCGTACCCGCGAACGAGGCTGGCGACGGACCGGCAGCGGACGCGGACGCGGTCGAGGAGGAGGTGGTTGTCGCCGCCGCGTTCCGGCACGACGGCTGGCTCCCGCGCACCGAGTGGTTCCGGTCGCCCGACCTGGCCGATCTCCAGCCGGTCACCGTGGACGACGACGGCCGTGTCCGCGGGTACCTCGCGGCGTGGGGCGTCAGCCACCGCTCGTACCCGGGCCGCTCGATCACCCCGCCGCGATCGCGCTCGAAGTACGGCCTCTTCAACACCCGGCCCGTCTCGACGAGTGAGGGCCTCGTCGATGTCGGCCTGATCACCATGGGCACGGGGCACGCCGCACTTGGCCTCGACCGGAAGGCCGCGGCCTCGCACTACGACGACACCGGCACCATGGCCGCGGTCGTGCGCGCGGGCGAGGACTCGCGCGGGATCTGGCTGGCCGGGGCCGTGCTCCCGGACCTTACGGCGGAGCAGCGGCTCCGTCTGTCGCTGTCCCGGTTCAGCGGGGACTGGCGGCAGGAGGGCGGCGGCCTGGAGCTGGTGGCCGCGCTCGCGGTGAACACCGAGGGTTTCCCGGTCCCGCAGGCTCGTCGTACCGAGCAGGGTGACTACGCGCTCGTCGCGGCCGGGGCTGTGCCGCCCGTGCTTGCCCAGGTGGACGTGGCAGTGCTGGCCGATGCGGTGCTCGCCGAGCAGGACCGGCGCACCCGGGCGGGTGCGGCTGCCGCCCGGGTGCGCTCCCTACGAGTCCAGGCAGCCAGTCGTCGACTCCAGGGACCGCGCGCGAGGTTCGCGGAGAACTGGATCGAGCAGACCGGCACCGGTCATCTCCCGCCGTACATCCGGGAGATCGCAGACGCACTGATCCGCGACCACGGATATGCGGAGAGCAGGGCCATCGCCACGGCCGTCAACCGGACCAAGGAATGGTGCCGCGGCGGCGGCGACGTGAAGGCCGACACCCAGGCGAAGGCATGTGCAGCTCTCGGTGAGTGGGAAGCGAAGCGCGCCGAATCCCGCGCCAGCTGACCGCCTCGTACCCGCCCCTACCGTCAAGGCACCACCAACCCGAAGGAGAACACCATGGCATGTGGCAGCTGCGGAGGGCGCTCCGGCGGCCGGGCCACCGGCAGAGCTGCGGGCGTCGTGTGGCGGCACACCGACCAGTACGGCGGCCGGGTCGACTACCCCACCCAGGACCGCGCGGAGATCGCTCTGAACGCCCGTGGTGGCGTGATCCAGCAGGTCGACGCCCGGACCGGGGCACCGATCCAGCCCAGCACCAAGACGGCCTAGCCGTACACGCACTTAGCCTCACCACCCACACGCGTCGCTGGTTAGTGGACCGGACGCTCACTGAACCGACCCAGGAGGGACGGAGCCTTGAGCTTCCTCGATGACCTCCTCGCCAAGCTCGGCGAGGCCCCCGGCGACCAGCACGCGGACATCGTCCGCCAGGCGATCACCGACGCCGGCACCGACTTCGACCCGAGCGCGGTGCAGGCCGATGTCCTGGCCCGCTTCGACGCCGCCACCGCCAGTGACGCCCCGACCGACGACGAGGCCGTCGCCGTACTGGAGACCCTGGCCACGATCGGCGAGGGCATCTCCGCGCACCAGACCGCCGCCGAGCAGCGCACCGCCCGCGCGGCGGAGCTCGGCGACCGCCTTAACGCTCTCCGCCCGCCGGCCGCCGAGCCGGTGGCCGAGCCCGTAGTCACCGAGCCGGTCGTGGCTCCCGTCGCGGTGGAGGCCCCGACGCCGGCCGAGGTGGCCCCGGTGGCTGAGCCGATCGCGGCTTCGGCCCGGCCGCGTGTACCGCTCGGCCTGAACAACACCCAGGCCCCGGCCGCGATCTCCGGCGACCGGGAAACCTTCACCCTCGTCGCCGCCGCCGACGTCCCTGGCTTCTCCCAGGGCCAGCAGCTCAACGGGCTCGCCGACTTCGGGCAGGCGTGGGAACAGCGGATGATGCCGCTGATCTCGTCCGGTGGTGGGCGGGGTGGTGGCCGGCAGCGTGTCGGTGTCGCCCGCATCAAGCGGAGCACCCCGGCGGAGTTCACGATCCGCGACGACCGTGACGCTGACGAGGTCATCAAGCGGGCCACCGACGAGACCAAGCTCTCCGGTGGGTCGCTCGTCGCGGCGGGTGGCTGGTGCGCGCCGTCCGAGACGCTGTACGACCTGTGCGACATGCGGATCACCCAGGAGGGCATGGTCAACCTCCCCTCCGTGACCGCCCGTCGCGGAGGCGTGCGCTACCCGGCGGACTTCGACTGGGCCGCGATCTTCGGCGCCTGGGACACCGTCGGGTTCCACCAGACCGAGGCTGAGGCGATCGCGGGCACCGAGAAGCCGTGCATGGAAGTGCCGTGCCCGGACGACTTCATCGAGTGCCGCCTCGATGTCGACGGCGTGTGCCTGCGGACCCCGATCCTCACCGAGCGCGGGTGGCCTGAGAGGGTCGCGCAGTTCACCGAGGGCGTCCTCGCGATCCACGCGCACAAGCTCAACGCGTGGAAGATCGCGAAGATGGAGGCCTTGAGCACTCCGATCGCGATGCCCGCGCCGGGTGCCCCGAACCCGCAGGCGGCGGTCTCCGACCCGCACGGTCCGGGCCTGATCGAGTCGGTACTGTCGATGCTGGAGCTCCAGGTCCAGTACCAGCGGTACCGGGAGCGCCTGTCGCAGTCGGCGACGCTGGAGATGCTCGCCCCGTACTGGCTGCGCGGCATCCTCAAGAGCGACCTGCGGAAGAAGCAGGCGATCGAGGGCCGGTGGACTGTCGCGGACGGCGACATCGACGGCTACCTCCGCAGCATTGGCGTGAACCCGCAGTGGGTGTACGACTGGCAGGACGCCTATGCCGAGCAGGACGCAGCTGGGTTCGGCGGCACGACCGTGCCGACCGTGTGGCCGGGCGAGGTCAAGATCCTGCTCTACCGGGCGGGCAGCTTCTTCCAGCTCCAGGCGGACGTCATCAGCCTCGACGGCATCTACGACCACGCGTCGCTCACGCAGAACATGTACACGAGCCTCTTCACCGAGGAGGGCCTCCAGGTGTGCATGCGGTGCGGCGTCTCGTACGTCGTGACAATCCCGCTCTGCCCGAACGGGCTCAGCGGTGGTCTGCAGACCACGACCTGCGCAGCCCCGACCCCCTGATCCGGTAGCCCGGAGCGTCCGCCGGCCCGTCCCCCCACGGTGGCGTTGACGCTCCGGGCTGCCTCCCCATCGTTTCGCGGAGGCGCAGTTGAGTACCCCTGTCCCGGGGCGCGTGGAAGTCGACGCGCCTCCGATCGAGCCCTACACCTACGGCCTGCTCTCGGTCGCCCAAGTCGTCACCGAGGACGGCCGCTGGCAGATGGGCGGCGTCGAGTACGAGACCGACGCATGCGCCCAAGGCGGCCGCGTCGAGGGATCGTGCCCGGTGCCCGTCGATGGCGGCGGCACCTCTCATGACAAGCCGCTCGTCGAGGGCATGACGTGGGTCGAGGGCGGCGGCCCATTCACCGTCTACACCCGGGCCGAGTGCTCGCCGGTCGGTTTCGCGGCGGCGCAGGACCGGGCCCTGCGCCGCCTGCGGATCATCGAGAGCCGCGAGGTCGAGCGGGCGTTCTCGCTCCAGCTCGCGGGCGAGACTCCGCGACTGCCGCTCGGCACCACGGCGGTGCCGCTGCTGACGGCGCTCGGCGCGCTGGAGGCCGATGCCGCCCTGTACTACGCGGGGCAGCCCACGCTCCACGCGCCGCGTTGGGCGCAGCCGTTCTTCACCGAGGCGCGGCTCGTGTCCCAGCAGGGGCCCGTGCTGCGTACCGAGCTGGAGTCCAGGGTCGCGTTCGGCGGCGGCTACTACGACGATCCGGCCGCGCCCGCCGATCCGGCCCCGGCTGCCGGCCAGTTCTGGCTGTACGCCACCGGGACGGTCACAGCGAGGCGTAGCCAGCCGTTCGCGCATGAGGCGTTCGAGCCTCCGACCAACAGCCTCGTGGCGATCGCCGAGCGCACCTACGCGCTCGACCACGACTGCTACATCGCGGCCGTCCTCGTCACCGTCGCTCCCCCGGCCGGTGCCTGATGGCCGAAGTAGTTTTCCCAGAGCCAGGCGAGACGCTGCGTCAGCTCGTGTGCCGCGTCCTGCCTGACCTGTCACCCGAGGTGCGGGCCGGGGTGCAGGTGGTGACGGGTGGCGAGCGTGCCGGGCTGGTGGTCCCCGCGCACGCCGCCCCCGTCCCCGAACCCCCGCTCGCTCCCGCCGAGTCCGACGACGGCTCGACCAAGTCCTCTCGCCGCCATGCCGCGCGGCGCAAGTCCACGTCGAAGGAGAACTGACATGGCGTGCCCCTCCCTGCTGCGCGGCGTCGTGATGCGCGCAACCCGACTGGACGCCTGCGGGCGCCCCGTCTACGGCGACTGCAACCAGGTCGTGAGCGACGGCTTCGTCACCGTGTCCATGAGTGCCGAGACCGAGGAAGGCGAAGCGATCTCGGTCACCAAGGCCAACGGCCAGACCTGCATCAACGAGGCCGGGTGCGAGCAGCTCACTGGCTACACGACCGAGATCGAATTCTGTGCGGTCGACCCCGACCTCGTGCAGATCATGAACCCGTCGTTCGAGATCTACCGCGACGCCGAAGGCAACGCGATCGGCTGGGACGACTCGATCGAGCTCCGCTGTGACACCGGGTACGCCCTGGAGCTGTGGACCAACGTCTCCTCCTCTAACGACGCCTGCTCCGGTGCCGGATCCCAGGGCCAGTGGGGATACCTGCTGCTGCCGTGGGTCGTCGGCGGCGCCCCGGGCGACCTGGAGATCACGAATGACGCGGTGTCGTTCACCTTCAACGGCCGTACCAAGGTCGGCTCCGGCTGGCGGCGCGGCCCGTACAACGTGCAGGCCGGGCCCGGCGGTGTGCCGGTCCCGATGCTGAAGCCCGTCGGGCCCAAGGTGCCGAGGCGCTTCTTCGTGACGACGATCCGGCCGCCCGAGCCGGAGTGCGGGTGCCAGCCGGTCGACCGTCCGACCCCGGACCCGGCGGACCTGTACATCACCGGCATCGGCAACGAGTCCCCGCGGAAGACGATCCGCTTCCGGGCGGACAACCACGGCTTCGGCCCGCTCATGGTCGACTTTGGCGACGGCACCCCGCCGCAGGAGGTCGCGGACGGGGCGTGGGTCACCCACGTCTACGACACCGACGGCACCTACACGATCACGGCGTGCGACAAGCAGACCCCCGTCGTCTGCTCCAGCCGCGACGTCACGATCCCGCTGCCCGCCGACGAGCCGACGCTGGTCCTGTCCGCCGAGAATCCGGACGACCCGTACGAGGTGACCGCGACGGTGGGAATGCCGTCGCAATCGGACGGCACCGCGACCATCGACTGGGGCGACGGCACCGAGCCCGAGGAGGTCACCGTCGGCGCGGACGGCACGGTCGCCGTCATCCACAAGTACAGCGTCCCGTCTGTGTACACGGTGACGGTGCGGCGCGGCGACATCGACACCTACCGCACCCGGGCCGCGATCCTCGTCCCGGCCGTGCCGGAGGAGACCCCCGAGGTCACCGCGGCCGCGGACCCGGCGGACACGACCGGCCGCACCGCCGCGATCACGCTCACCAACTTCCCTGCGGACGGGGCGGTGAGCATCAACTGGGGTGACGGCACGGCCGCCCAGGAGCTGCCCGCCGGGACCACGACCGCGACGCACGCCTACGCGACCGGTGTCGAGGGTGCACAGACCATCACCGCGACGTCGGTCAGCGACCCGACGAAGACAGCGACCGCGTCCTTCACCCCGACCCCGCCCGTGGCCACCCCGGCAGCAACTGCCACGCCGGACGTCGCGGACTCGATGACCGCGAGCCTGGCGTGGACCGGCTTCCCGGCCGCCACCACCAGCGTCTCGGTCAACTGGGGCGACGGCACCGCCGCCCAGACCGGGCTCGCCACCACGGGCGGCGGAGGCGCCGCCACCCACACCTACGCGGCAGGAGCTGGAGGGACCGAGCAGACGATCACGGTCACATCCGAGCAGGACACCACGCAGACCGCGACCACCGCGTTCACCCCGACCGCCCCGGTGCCCGCGCCGGCCGTCACCGCGGTCGCGGACGCGGGCGATGCAACCGGGCACACCGCCACCATCACTCTGACCGGTTTCCCGGCCGACAGCGCCGTGACGGTCGTCTGGGGCGACGGGTCGACGGCCGAGGAGATCGCGGCGGGCACCACGGCTGGCAGTCACGTCTACGACGCGGCGGTGACCATGGAGCAGACCATCACGGCCACGTCCGTGGGCGACGCGTCCAAGACCGCGACCACCGTGTTCACGCCGGGCGGTGCCGGGCTGCGCGCGGCGGCCCGGAAGAAGTAGCCGAAGCGGGGCCGCCCACGCGGCGGCCCCGCCCTGCTCGGAGGAGGCCGGCCGTGCCGGATGAGGTACTCGACGGGCCGTGCGGTCCGTGGCCGCTCGACACATCGTGCTGCCCCGGCTGGCCGGAGGATCCGGCGGACTGGTCTCCGGCCCAGCTGGCTGCAGCGGAGATCGCCACGGATGTGCTGTGGCGGCTGACGGCTGGCCGGTACGGGCTGTGCGAGGAGGTGCTGCGGCCGTGCCGGAAGGGCTGCGACGAGCCGATGCCGTCGACGTCCTACGGAGGCGGCGGCTTGCTGCGCCCCGTCCTGGACGGTGGCCGCTGGTTCAACCGGCCGTGCGGCTGCGGTCCCAGCGGGTGCTCGTGCGTCCCACTGTGCGTGATTGACCTGCCAGGGCCCGTATACGAGGTGCTTGAGGTACTGCAAGACGGTGAGGTCGTCGACCCGTCCGGATACGAGCTGCACCGAACGGCGACCGGAGGGCGTCTCATCCGTACCGGGGGTGAGTGCTGGCCAGAGTGCCAGGATCTTCGGCTGCCAGACACCGAGCCGGGCACCCTGTCCGTGCACTACCTGCGTGGCCTGGAGGTTCCGGCGGCCGGGCGGCGGGCGGTCGGCCAACTGGCGTGCGAGATCGACAAGCTGTGCTCGGGCTCCTCGGGCGGCTGTGCGCTGCCGACTGGTACGAAGTCGGTGACGCGCGAGGGCGTGGCGTACGAGATCGTGCCGCCGGGGTCGTGGCCGGAGACGCTGCAGGCACACATGCCACAGGTGTGGGCGTGGGTACAGCTCGTCAACCCCAAGCAAGTGCGGCAGTTCGGGGCCGTGTTCAGCCTGGATCTGCCGCCTGCCCCTGTGGCGGCGCGGTATCGGCCGGGGGTGCCCCGATGATGACACCGACCGACGAGGTGCTCCTGCCGCCCGATGCCGATCCGCAGCTCGGGCCGGTGCTGTCTGGGCTGACCGCGTGCCTGTGCGCGACGCTCGCGGCCGGCGGCCGCCCGGCGTGCGCGTGCTGCCTGGTCTGGGGTGCGTCCCCACCGGCGCAGGACTTCTGCAGCTGCGACTGCGAGGGCGGGCATGGGCAGGCGTGGGTGCGGGTCGTACGCCAGGACCCGGCGGTGACGGATCAGCGGCGGCGCCGGTGCCAGACGTGGCGCATGCAGACGGTCATCGAGCTGGGTGTTGCCCGGTGCGTCGCCGTGACCGCGCCGGACGGCCAGTCGGCGCCGACATGCGACCAGCGCGAGACGGATGCGTGGGGGCTGGTCCTCGACACTCGGCTGCTGCGGGAGGCTGTGGCGTGCTGCGACGCGCTGGCGGATGTGCAGGTGTGGCCGGGCGCGGTGACCCCGATGGGGCCACAGGGCGGCTGTGCAGGTGTGACGGTACAGATCACGGTGGAGGCATAGATGGCTGGTACGACGGCTTTCGTGTGGGTGCTCCTCGGCGGGTGCGTGGTCGCGGTGACGGCGGTCCTCGCGCGGGCGAAGGTGGAGATCTCCCGGATCGAGGCAGCGGCGGAGAGGCGGCGGAAGTGACCGTGCGGGTGACGACAGACGTCGACGAGGCGGCCGTCGCCGAGCTGGTCCGCGAGATCGTCGCCGAGGTCACGACCGCCACGGCGAATCAGGCGAGGCGCCGCGCTCCGGTCGACAACGGGATGCTGCGCGCGTCGATCCGCGAGTCGGTAGCGGTACGCGGCAGCACCGTGGTCGGCGAGGTGTACTCGGACCTGGAGTACGCCGCCTATGTGCATGAGGGCACCGGTATCTACGGGCCGACTGGTCAGCCGATCCGGCCGGTGCGGGCCCGGGTGCTGTCGTGGCAGCCTCGCAGCGGCCCGCGTGCCTTTGCCCGCTCGGTGAAGGGACAGCGCCCGAATCCGTTCCTGCTCAGGGCGCTGCGGGACGTGGCGCCGGGACCGGTCGACGGGACCGTGCGGTACTGACCTTTACGGTCGTGGCGAAGAACCGCCACCACAAGGGGACATCATGACCACCGAGTTCGTCATCAAGTCCGAGCCGTCCGGATTCGACCCGCGCGCTCTGCCGCCGGTCACCGTCGAGCTGTCCGACGGCAGTCGATACCAGGCGCACGGCTTCGACCCGTCCGCCGTTCAGCTCCAGCTCTCATACATGCAGGACGTGGCCGGACGCGAGGACGCCGCCGGGGTGCTCGCAGAATTGCGGGGCGCGCTGCTGCACACCTTCGACGAGACCGCCGCCGACGAGCTCCTGGTCAAGGCCCGGTCGGCGCAGAGCTCAGTGTCGATCAGCGAGCTGTTCAACGACCTGCTGCCGCGCCTCGTTGAGCACTACGAGCCGGAGCTCGCCGCGTACCAGGAGGAGATGGGCATGGCGACCGGCAACCGCGAACAGCGGCGGACCGCGAAGAAGACGGTGGCCAAGAGGCCTGCGGCGAAGAAGACTGCGGCGCCCAGGGCTGCCCGGTCGTGAGGTTCGGCCCCGCCTCGCCGGGGCCCCTGCCCATCACCATCGACGACACCCTCCTGACCCTCCAGGTGCCCGACGGGCGGGTCCTCGCCGGGATCGCCGTGTCCGGGCAGTGGCCGCAGATTCTCCCCGGCCTCCTCGATGAGGCGGACCGCGAGCACGTCATCGACCGGCTCCGGGCAGCGTCCGACCCGATGACCTGGCACGCCGCGTTCCGGATCACGCTCGGGCTGGCGCCTGAACTGTATGGCGTGGAGTGGTGGGCAGCGCAACGTCTGTGTTCCCTGGCACAGAAGCGGTGGCGGGACTGGTCCGCCTGGTGCGCCCGCCGCGGCCTCGACCCCGACACCGCATCTGGGCACCGGATCGTGTCCTCCGTGTGGGCATGGATCACCGACGGCATGCAGGAAGAGAAGGACCTGTTCAAGGCCGAGCGTGCCATCTTCGACCCGCCGCCCGAACTGCGCCGCACCCAGGCCGCTGTTCCCCGGGGATTCACCGCGGCTGAGATGGAGGCGCAGGCCCGACAGATTGCGGCCATGGCCGACGGCTCCGACGAGTAGCCAGGACGTACCCGCCCCTACGCTCCGCCTTGTCGTCGCTGGCTACTGGGCCGGACACCACCCGCTGACCGTGCGGGTGCTCGTCCCGTGCCCGGAGGTGCCAGCCCATGCCGCAGGTCGGCCGTACCTCCGTCCAGATCACGTCGGACACCGCCGCCTACGCCGCCCAGCTCCGACAGGACCTCGCCCGAGCTGGCCGTGAGGCTGGTCGGGCGCTCGACGACCAGATCAGATCCGCGATCCGTGGGACGGGCCAGCGGGCCGGGCGGCAGATCGCCCGCGACCTACAGCGCGCACTCCGCGGCATCAGCGTCTCCGTCCGCGTCGAGCCCGAAACGGGCCGCTTCCGGGCCGATCTCCAGCGGGCGCTCCGCGGCCTGACCGCAGTCTCGGTCCGCGTCACACCAGACGTGGGGCAGTTCGGGCGCGCTCTTCGGCGGGACCTTCGCGCCCTGGGCGATATCGCCATCCGGGTCGTGCCGGACACCCGGCAGTTCCAGCGTGACCTCCAGCGGCAGCTCCGCCGTATCGATCCGGTTCGCGTGCGGGTCGAGCCGGACCTGGACGACTTCGACGCCCGGCTGCGCGCACACAACTTGCCCACGCTACGGGTCAACGTGGAACCGGATGCTAACCGGTTCCAGCGCGCCCTCGGTGGGATCGGCCGGATCGCCGGGCAGCTCGGCTCGTCCCTGGCTGGCCTCCTGCGTATCGGCGCTCTGGGCGGGGTGTTCCTGTCCGCCGCAGCTGGGATCTCCGCATTCGTCGCGTCGCTCGCACCGGCGATCGGGATCACGGCCGCACTGCCTGCGGTCATCGGTGGTGTGGTCGTCGCGACGTCGGCGCTGAAGATCGCGCTCAGCGGCGTCGGCACCGCGTTCGGTGCGGCCTTGAGCGGCGACGCCGAGAAGTTCCAGAAGGCACTGGCGGATCTTTCGCCCGCAGCCCAGTCCGCTGCCCGCGAACTCCAGGCACTGAAGCCGCGGTTCGACGCGTTGAAGACGACGGTCCAGGACGCGTTCTTCGAGCCGCTGGCCGGCCAGATCACCGGCGTGGCCCAGGCCCTGGGCGGTCCGCTCAAGTCGGGTCTGGCCGCCATCGCTGGGCAGTTCGGATCGGCTGCCGCGCAGGTCGGCTCCTTCCTGCGGTCCGCCACCGGGATCAGGTCGGTCTCGCAGATCCTGACCGGCACGAGCAGCGCAACCCGCGGCCTGGCCGCGTCGCTCGGTCCGGTCATCACCGGGTTCACCCAGCTTGCTGGTGCGATCTCGTCGGCGTTCGGTTCTCGACTCGGCGCCGCCCTCGGCGACCTCGGTGCCCGCTTCGGGGCGTTCCTGTCCTCGGCCGCTCAGGGCGGACAGGCGGTGGCCTGGGTGGAGGGCGCCCTGACCACGTTCCGCCAGCTCGGGGCGCTCGTCGCGCAGGTGGGCGGCATCCTGGGGGACGTCTTCGGCGCCTTGGCTGCCGGTGGCGGGGGCGGGCTGGGCGCGCTGACGCAGATCCTCGGCACGGTCCGGTCGCTGATCCAGCCGCTGCTGCCGCTGATCACCCAGCTCGCGCAGCTGGCCTCGACGGTTCTGGGCGGGGCTCTTTCGACGCTGGCGGCTGCTCTTGGCCCGGTCGTGTCCGCGATCGCCAGCACTCTGATGCCCCTCATCCCGGGGCTCACCACCGCGTTCCAGGGCTTGTTCGCAGCCCTGGGCCCGGTGGCTGCTCAGCTGGGCCAGGCGCTCGGGAGCGCGGTCTCTGCGCTGCTGCCCGCCCTGACGCAGCTGGTGCCGATCCTCACCGGGGCGATCTTGCCCGCGTTCAGTCAGCTGGTGGCCGCGGTGGCGCCGCTGGTGACGATGCTCGCTTCGACGCTGGCGCCGATCCTTGTGCAGGTCGGGACGTTGTTCGCGACCGTGCTAGGCGCCGCGCTCCAGGTGGTGACGCCGCTGCTCGGGCCGATCGTCACCCTGGTCGCGAATTTGCTGACCGCTCTGTCGCCGCTGGTCCCGATGCTCACGGACGTCGCGGCTGCCCTTGGTGACGCGCTCGGGTCGGCGGCGCAGGCTCTGGCGCCGTTGCTGACGAGCATCGGCGAGGCGGTGACGGCGCTGGTGGGTGCGCTGGTGCCGCTGATCGTGCAGATCGTGTCCGGGCTTCTGCCGGTGCTGCCCCCGGTCGTCGAAGCCTTCACCGCGATCGTGGGCGCGCTGGTGCCGTTGCTGCCACCGATCGCCGAGCTGGTTGCCGCGCTCACACCGATCGTGTCGCTCCTGATCGCGATCGCCGCGCCGATCCTGCAGGTCACCGCGGCCTTCGCGAGCTGGCTGATCATCAAGACCGTCGTTCCGATCCTCACGCTCGTCGTGACGGCCCTGACTGGCTTGACCCAAGGGCTGACCTCGGCGATCAATTTCATTGTCGGGCTGCCGTCGCAGATCGTGGGTGCCCTGTCGAGCCTCGGTAGCACGCTCGCTGGGTTTTTTGCCGGGCTATGGTCGAGCATCACCAGCGGTGTGTCGTCCGGAATCGACGCCGTGGTGGGTTTCTTTACCGCGCTGCCGGGCAGAATCATGAGCTTCCTGTCCGCGCTGCCAGGGATGCTTCTGGACCTCTTCACTTCGGCGGTCGCGCAGGTCGGGATCGCGATCCTCACCGCGATCGCCGGGATCATCTTCATCTTCACGGAGCTGCCGCAGCGGATTGCCTCCGTGCTCACGTCGCTGGGGCAGTCGCTCGCCAGTGCCTTCACGTCGGCGTTCACGACTGTCACTACGGCAGTCGTCGGGTTCATCAACTCGACCACCGTCTTCTTCCAGACGCTGCCTGCCCGGATCGGAGCAGCGCTGGCGGTGCTGCCTGGCCGGGTGGCCAGCATCTTCAACTCGGTGAAGTCGAGCACGATCTCGATCGTCACGGGACTCATCAGCTCGGTTACCAGCTTCTTCACCGGGTTGCCAGGGAAGATCGGATCAGCGCTGTCGGGGCTGGGGTCGAGGATCGCAGGGGTCTTCAACTCGGTGAAGTCGCGGGTCACCAGCACCGTTTCGAGTCTGATCTCCGGGATTGCCAACCTCTTCACGAGCCTCCCGAACCGGATCGCGTCGGCGCTTGGCAACGTGGGCTCGACCATCATCAACAAGATCAAGTCCGGGTTGCCGTCCGCCGTCCGCGACCTGCTGCCATTCGCGAACGGCGGCATCGTCGACATCCCGACGGCCGCTCTCATCGGCGAGGCCGGCCGCGAGGTCGTCATCCCACTGACCCGCCCCCGCCGCGCCGCCGAGCTCGCGCAGCAGTCCGGGCTGCTGGACCTCCTGGCCCGGCAGGGCGTCGGCACCGGGGCGCAGATCACGAACAACTGGAACCTCAACACGCGGATGTCCGACCCCATGGTGCTGGCCCAGCACTTGCAGGGGCAGATCGCCCGAGCGGCGGGGGTGTAGCAGGTGCTCGTCGACTACCTGGAACTGGCCGGGAACGAGATCATCAACTCGGCCCGTGCGGCGGTGTACGCGCGGGCCCGTGGGGTGCCGGTGCAATGCGACCCGTGCCCGGACATCCCGGCCGCCATCGGCGACATGCCGTACGTCGATCCGGTCACGGACGAGGCGCCCTGGTACGACCCGGCAGTCCCGGAGTCGACGGGCGTCCTTGGTGTGCTCGGGCTCAACGTGGCGGGGTTCTCGTCGTCGCCGGTCACCCGCGAGCCGGTGCAGCTCGTCGGGGAGGGGGCCGCGCTCGGCCCGGTGCGCCGCCAGCACCGGGAGATCGCGTACACGGTGCTGCTGATCGCGACCGATGACTGCGCCTTGTCGTACGGGCTGGAGTGGCTTGCGGTCGCCCTCCAGGGTTCCGCGTGCGGGACGTGCAACGGCGACGAAATGTGCGTGTTCTCGTGCTGCCCCGTCGACGGCGACCGCGAGCTGCGCCACCTCTACGACGTGGGTGTCCTCGACGGCCTCCAGGTCACCGACACCCAGTACCTGAGCAGCGGCGCGGTCCTCGCGACGGTCACATTCACGCTCGCGGCCGGGAAGCCGTGGATCTACCGGGAGCCGCTGGAGACGCTGACGGACTGGGTGCCGCTCGGCACCGGTGACGTGATCGGCCCGGTCGACCCGGACCAGGTGTACCAGCAGTGCATCGCGGCGGCGCCGTGCGCAACGGACCCGCTGTGCCCGGAGCCGCCGCTGCCGCCGCGCCCGCCGGCCCCGACCTCGCCGTGCTACCCGAGCGGCCTGGGAACGTTCCGCCGGTCGCTGGTCTCGGTGTCTCCGCTGACGCAGTCGGCGTGGCTGGAGACGGTGCCCGTCCTCGAAGTCCGGGTTGGGGCCCAGGACATGCGGCGCCTGATCGTACGGTTCTGGACGAACCCGCAGGGCAACCCCTGCGAGGACGTCGCGGACCCGTGCAATGTGTGCACGGACATCAACCTCAGCTACCTGCCGGCCGGGTCGCACCTGCGGATCGACGGCCGCGTGCAGCGCAGCGTCGTCGAGTGCGAGCAGATTCCGTTCGGCACGGCAACATCGACGCCGATCGTGTACGGGCCGCAGGGGCAGCACTTCACCTGGCCGACGTTCAGCTGCCCGACCGGGCTGTGCATCGAGATCTGGTCGGACGCCGCCTACACCGCTGGGGACGCGACGGCACGAGTGCTGCTCGTGCCCCGATCGGATGTGGGGTGACCCGTGGGAGACCGCTTCGATCTTGCTGCACCGGCCGCGCCGGTGATGCCCGCCGTGCCACTGGACCAGATCCGGGTGCATCAGCAGGCCGCATACGACCCGGTCGGGCGGCGTGTCTACGTCACGCAGGTCATCGCCAACGGGGTGACGCTGCCGGGTGAGTCCGCTCCGCCGCCGGACGGCACGCGGGACAGTCGAGGGGACTTGGCGATCAACCAGGTCGACCTGAACGGCAACCTGCTGGGCGTCATGTACGTGCGGGCCTTCGACCACGGCTCCGGTATCAGCGCGGAGACGGTCGGCGGGGTGCCGTATGTGTGGCTGGCGTACGACGCGCAGATGAAGCCGATCGGCACGGACGCGCACGGTCGCCGGATCGCGCGTCTGCCGTTCCAGCCGGGCAAGGTCATCGATGTCGACGACCCGTCCATCGACGACTTCAACCCCGTCCCGAACGCGACGGCCATCACCCCGTCCCTGGACGCGGCGGCCGGCAGGTTCGCCATCGCCTTCACCACCGGCTCCGGCACCAGATACCGGGTGTTCGCCCTGTCCGACTGGCGGGCGAAGCGCTTTGACGAGCCGCTGTACGAGTTCGCGAGGCCGGCCTTCCCGGACTTCCAGGGCTGGTGCCTGGGCGGGGACTTCGTCTACCAGTTCCACGGCACTGGCTACAGCGGCACCAACCCTCCCGGCTCGGGCGGGAACGCGTGGTTCACGACCATCGACATCCGCACCGGCGCCACCGTGGCCCGCACCCGCGACAGCCACTTCCTGGACCTGCCCTACCGTGAGCCGGAGTCCATCGGGGTGTGGGCCGCGCCGGGTGAGGCGCCGCGGCTGGTGTTCGGGTACGCGACCAGCGCCGCGCCCCGGCTGATGAACCTGTACGCGATCACGGCGGTGGTCTCGGAGCCTCTGGAGATCACCGCGCAGGTCGTCGCCGAGCCGCAGCCTGGGGTGCAGGTCACCACCGCGGTCGCGGACACAGCGAGCGTGCAGTCGTGGACGATCTACCGCACTGTCGGCGGCATGGACCAGGTACTGGCGGCCGGGCAGGGAACCACCCTCCCCAAGGAGGGGTCGTGGTTCGACCCGGCGCCGCCGGCCTGTGTCCCGCTCGCGTACCGGCTGGTCATCAGGAGGACGACCGGGGCCACGGACGAGAAGGTCGCGGCGCCGCTCACGTTCGTGCCCGAGGCCGGGTGCGGCACGGCGGGCCCGGTGGGGCAGCAGGACACCGAGCTGGGGTGCGCGGCCGAGTACACGGCGATGGTGCACTGGCGCGGCGGCGCCCTGCCGCTCGTGTCTCTCGACACGCTGACGGCGGTGTCTTGGTCGCGGACGATCAACGACGTGTCCGAGGCGTCCGTGACGCTCGCCGTCGCCGACGTGTCCGCGGACTGCTGCGGGCGGCTCGGGGACGTGTCGCCGTGGGTGCACGAGCTCACGATCTACCGCGATGGCGAGCTGGTGTGGCAGGGGCCGATCCAGCGCCTCGTGACGCGCCGCGGGTCCATCACGATCGAGGCCAGCGACGTCTTCGCCTGGTTCGACCACCTCGTGAACACCTACCGGGTCACCTACACCTCGGCGACGGCGGACAGTGAGGGGCGGCGCCGGGGCCCGATCACGTACATCGCCGAGAACCACATCCGGCTGAACCTGAACAACACGGAGCTCGCCGATCCCGACTACCCGGGCATCCTGCCGTACATCGTCCGCTCCGACGCAGGGCTGCCGTCGATCAAGGTCGAGAAGGACGGCTCCAGCAACACGACGGTGTGGACCGAGTACCTCGGCGACATCCTCCGCGAGTGGACAAAGCGCGGCCTGACCTGGACCACGGTCGGCCGGTCGCTCGTCCTCCGCGGACGGCGGAGCCTGACAGGGGCGCGCGCCGCCGCCCGCCTCACGCTCGACCACTTCGCCGGGGACATCGAGGTCATCACGGACGGCAGCCAGGGTGCCGCCTACGGGTGGGCGACCAGCCAGCAGAGCCAGAACATCAGCGACGGGCACACGGTCGGCCTCGGCACGGCGCGGACACCGTACGGGCGGCTCGACATCCTCGTCCGAATCCAGGAAGAGGACGCCACCGGGCCTGACCTGGTGGAGGCCGTGTATGAGGCGCTCGCCGGGCGGTACCCGGTACCGACCGTGGTCAACGTCCCGGATTCGGCCCAGCTGACCTCAGATGCTCCGGTGACGATCAGGCAGCTCGTACCCGGGGTGAGGATCGACCTGCTGGCCGACGAGCTGTGCACCCCAATCGCGCAGGGGTTCCTCCTGTCCGACGTCGAGGTGACGTGGAACCAGGGTGGGGAGAAGGTCGGGATCGCCCTGATCCCACTGGCCGACGTGGACGAGGAGCTGAGCGGATGACGGCACTGGCAGGACAGCGCGCGGCCCAACGCCCCCTGCGGGCTGCGGTGGCGGCTCAGCGGGCGATCGGCCGGGCGGTGACGTCGTCCGGCGCAACGTCGGGGCGGCTCGTGATGCGGGTGGGGGGCCGGTGGATGGAGCAGGTCATCGACGACCAGGGGCAAGAGACGTTGGTTCCGTTCGAGTTCGAGGAGGGTGGCAATGGCTGGTAGGTGCGGGTGCGGCGGCGGGACATGCAGCTGCGTGCTGGAGGTCGAGGAGCCGCTCACCAAAGAGGGCAACGGCTCGGTGCCGTCGCCATGGCGCGTCGGCATCAACAAGGACTTGTTGTTCGACGGCATCGCCGGAGCCGGGCTGACCTACGACAAGGGCACCGACAAGCTCCAGGCGTGCCTCAGCAGGGACACCGGCAACAACCTGCGGTTCGGGGCCGATGGGTGCCTGTACGCGCCCGGCGGGGAGACCCCCGTCCCGGACGTGTGCGCCCGCCCGATCGAGTCCCTTCCGGCCGCGCCGACCGTCGTAGGGGCATCTGACCTGGCCGGAGCGATGGGCCCGTACTCCTCCCCATACCAGGTGGACTACTGCCTCGCAGCGGGCGTCGACATCATCCACTTCCACACCGGCACCTCCTCCGATGGCGTCGGCGTGGTGACCGAGTACGCGGACCACCGGCTGAGTGCCGGCCGGTCGTCGCTGTACCTCACCCAGGACGCGCGGGAGATGTCGTCGGCGACGATCCGCTCGACGTACAACTTTGCGGGCGACCTCGATGATCCGCAGGCTTTCAACTGGGGCGACGACGATGTCGACTTGACCAAGAGGAGGGACAGGAGGGGCGGCTGGTACGGGTGGTTGGCCCAGCGGTACTACCAGCCGCTGGCCGTCGACTTCCTTCGGATGATCGACGGGAAGTCGGTGGCGCTGCTCGACGCGTCGACGGACCCGGCACTGACCGCGGTGCCGGAGGCGGAGGCGGTCCTGGGCCCGATGCAGGCGGTGCTGGACCACTGCGCGCAGTCCTGGGCCATGGTCGGTGTGCGGGAGCTGACGAATGCGGCAACCGTGGAGAACCGCGGGCTCACGGCGATCATGATGCCGCTGCGGCCGGCCACGTGGGGTGAGGCGACCCTGCCGTACCCGGTGGCGGACCTTACGGCCGCAGGCGTGGAGTGGATTGCCCTGTACAGCCGGCACGCCGACAGCGTGTTCACCACGTATCGGGACGCCGGGCTCCAGGTGCTGATGCGGGGAACGTCGCGCCAGGCCGACTACACCCGCGTCTCCGCCCTGGGGATCCGTGGGGCTCTGCAGTACGACCCCGTGTACTACCGGGGCCCCGGCACGGTCGCGGGGCTCGGCGGACGGGACTACCGGTCGGAGCAGGATCCGTGGGAGCACCGCCGGATGGGGGTCGGGCAGCTGTCGTACCTGACCGATCAGCAGACGATCTCCAACCCGAGCGCGCGCGGCCGCACGGAGGACGCCGAGCAGGGCCTGCTGCTGCCAGCCGGGTGGGGTGGTGGCCGTGACCGGGTGTCGGTGCTGTGCGGGTGGGAATGCCCGATCCAGAACCCGACCGCGTACCGCATCGGTGTGGATATGAAATGGAATTCCTTGGCGCCGGGAAGTGCGACGGGCGCACGAATGGGATTGCTGTTCGGGGCGCCGACGGACACGGATCTGTACTCCTGGCCGCCGAATGATCCAGTCCTGAATCCCACCGGAATGCGCGCGACGACTCCGAACGGGTACCGGGCGTTCCAGAGGCAGAACGGCGAGATCGGGGTCGGTGTATTCGCTGCTGGAGGCGCGTACACAGTACTGGCGACACGGACAAGCCCGGCCATTTCGGCGGGCCAATGGAACGCGTACGAGCTGGTTGTCAGCGGTGACCAGATCACATTCACGCGGACGGCTCCGGACGGCACGAAGTACACCGTCTCGGCGGCGGACTCGACCTGGCGGGGCCCTTACTTCTGGGTGGAGAAAGTCGAGTCGACGACCGGGACTGCGAATGGGTTCATCGGAAAATTCAGGAATATCTCCTACAGGGCAGGGTGAGAAATCAATGGCAACCCCGCTTTCCGCGACCGCAGTAATATCCGCGCTGCGCGCCGAGGGCGTGCGCGTGGTCGAGGTCGGGAACTGGCGTACCCACAACCGGAATACGAAGGGTCCGTGGGGGCCGGTCAACGGATCGATCGTGCACCACACCGTGACCAAGGGCACCGCGAACACGGCCCGCATCGTCCGCGACGGCTACCCGGACCTGCCCGGCCCGCTGTGCCACGGCATGGTGGCGAAGGACGGCCGGGTGCACCTGGTCGGCTGGGGCCGCACCAACCACGCCGGGGGCGGTGACCCGAAGGTCCTGGACCAGGTGGTCGCGGAGTCGTACGGCACTCGCCCGGTCGTCCCCTCGATGGGGAACGCGAACGGGGTCGACGGCAACGCCCGGTTCTACGGCTGGGAATGCGAGAACCTCGGCGACGGCAAGGACCCCTGGCCCAAGGCGCAGTACGACGCGATCGTCCGAGTGCAGGCCGCCCTGTGCCGGGCGCACAAATGGTCGGCGAAGTCCGTGATCGGCCACCTGGAGTGGTCGAGCGACAAGGTCGACCCCCGTGGCTTCACCATGGCCAAGCTCCGCGCCGATGTGGCGGAGCGGCTCAAGCACCCCGCGAGCTGGAACGGCTCCGATCCCGAGGAGGACCCCATGGCCGGAATCACCAAGCGCGACATCTTCGACGCCGTGTGGAAGACCGATGCGATCGGCGGTCCCGCGGACGCGGCGGACCACGCGACCAACCCGACGTGGCAGCCTCAGTCCATCCTGAAGGACATGCAGGCCCGTATTCGTTCGATGGACAAGCGCCTGGCCGCGCAGACGGCCGCGATCACCGCGCTTGCCGGCCAGCTCGGCACCGGTGCTGACGCCGCGGCGATCGTCGCGGCGACGGAGGCCGCGATCGATCGCGCCGCCGCGGACACCACTGCGGAGGAGACAGGGTGACGGGCTCGCTGCTCAGCGGCGCGTTCTGGGCTGCCACCGCCGAGCGGGCCGTACGGACGGCCGCTCAGACCCTGCTCGCCGCCCTCGGCCTCACTGCGGCCGACGTCCTGGACGCGGACTGGGGCCAGGCCCTCGCGCTCTCCGGTAGCTCGGCTGTCCTGGCCGTGCTCACCGCGCTGAGCACGGCCGGGACCGGCGAGGGCCCGGGGCTCACCGAGACCGTACGGACGGGGCCGCGGTGACCCCGCCCGCGGCCGGACCCGACCGGGTCGCCGTCGAACTCGCCGAGCTGCGCGGGGAGATCAGAACGTCGTTCGCGGAGCTCAACGGGCGGATCGATCTCGTCCTCCAGCGCACGGAGGCCACCGAGGGTGACGTCAGCGAGCTGGACGACCGGGTGACCGCCCTGGAGCGCAAGGTGTGGGCGCTGCCTTCGGTAGGTGCGGTGACCGGGGTCATCGGGGCAGCGACCGGAATCGTCGCCCTCATGCGATGACCCCGGCGAAGGGGTGCCGGTTCCCGCGTGTTGGGCTCCGGCTACGCCCCGCGCAGGGCAGCGTCGGTCGTCTCCGCCGCGCTGAGTGCGGCGAGGAGTTGCTGCCGCCCCGTCTCAGCGTCGAGGCTGCTGGCCTCGATCGCCTCGGCGACCGTGGCGGCGTGCCCGAGGACGACGGCCAGGGCGTGCTCGCCCCGGCTGTCCTGCTGCGCCCAGGCCGCGGCCGCGCGCAGCATGCGGGCGGCGCTCCCTCCGTGCTCCGGAAGGTCCTGGGTCGTCGCGGGCCGGATCCACAGGTCGATGTGGGACTGCACGACATCGCCGTAGGTGCGGTGGTCGACGGCGGTGCCGCAACGCCCAGACTTGTCTGGCGCGGCGGTTCGGGTGCCGGGCCAGTCCTGTGCGAGCCACCGGTGCCGGTGGCAGACGCCGAGGCGGTAGAGCACCGCCCGGTCGCCGGCCGGGCTGTGCCGGGTGACGGTGGTGGTGGCCGGGGCGGTACAGGTGGTGATCTGCCTCAGCAGCATGGGCCCTCCTCGTCGGGTCCGCCCATGGTGGCCCGGTGGTCTGCCTCGGGTCCGCTCCCTCAGCGCACAGCAGACGTGACCCACGCCACATGCCCTGCCTGGCTACGGCCGGAGCGCGGGGCGTTCTCGTGCGTCCGGGCTCAGCTGTTGGCGGCCTCGGCTGGAGTGGGCATGGGGTGTGTCTGTCGCGCGGTGAACGGACGCCGCAACGTCAGCCGGTCCCGTCCGGGTGTCGGACGTGCTTCTTCAGCGCCGCCTCGACTTCGTACCGGGATTGTCCGGTGGCGTCGGCGTGCGCGGTGATCGCCGCCTGCACCCGGGCCGCGGTCTCCACGGTCAGCCGGTTCTCCTGCTGCTCGGCCCACGCCGCCCGCTCCAGCTCGATCAGCTCGTCATTCAGTTCGATTGCCACGACCGGATGGTACGACCTGGTCTCGCCGGAACCTCGTAGGCTCGTCCGAGTGAAAACCATCGTCTTCGACATCGGCGAGACACTCGTCCGCGACGACCGCTACTGGGCCTCCTGGGCTGACTGGTTGGACGTCCCGCGGCATACCGTGTCTGCGCTCGTCGGCGCTGTGACGGCCCAGGGCCTCGACAACGCTGAAGCCCTCGCACTCTTGCGGCCCGGCATCGACATCGCGGCTGAGTACGCCGCGCGGGAGGCTGCTGGCCGCGGCGAGCACCTCGACGAGACCGACCTGTACGACGACGTGCGCCCAGCACTCGGCGCGCTCCGGGGCCTCGGTGTGCGGGTCGTCATCGCGGGCAATCAGACCATGAAGATGGGAGCCCTGCTCCGCAGTCTGGACCTGCCAGCCGACTTCATCGCCACCTCCGGGGAGTGGGCCTGCGCCAAGCCCTCGCCCGACTTCTTCGCCCGAGTCCTCGACGCCTCCGGGACCCTGGCGTGGGAAACCCTCTACGTCGGCGACCACCCCATGAACGACACCTTCCCCGCGCGGGCGGCCGGGCTCCGTACGGCGCATCTCCGGCGCGGCCCGTGGGGGCACCTCTGGGCGGATGACCCGCAGGTCCAGGAGGCTGCGGACTGGGTGATCGGCTCCCTCATGGACCTGACCACGATCGTCAACGAGTAGGCCGATCACGCATCCGGACCGTCACCGTGCGGGTACGGTCGGGTCATGTCCGCCGACTCCCCGCGCGAGGTTGGTGAGCGGATCGCCGCCCGCCGCCGCGCGCGCCGCCTCACCCAGGCCGGTCTCGCTGCCGCCTCGCACGTCTCCTACGCCACGATCCGCGCTGTCGAACGCGGGGCCCGGCGCCCGAGCGATGAGGTACTCGAAGCGCTTGCCGCCGCGCTTGAGGTCGACGCCACGCAGCTGCGCACGGGGTACGTCGGCACCGAGCGGCGCGTACATCACGCCCTGCCCGCGCTGTCTGCGGTGATCGCTGGGTACGACATCCCGCAGGGCCCTCCGAGCCGAGAGCCGGGCGAGCTGTCGGCCGCGGTCGACGAGATGGTCGGCTGGCGGCTCGGCGCGCAGTACGGCCGGATCGCCGCAGAGATCCCCGCCCTGCTGCACGACACCATCAGGTACGTCCACACGGCGCAGGCTGCCGAACAGCAGGAGGCAGCCCGGATGCTGGTCGCCACCGCCCGAGCGGGCGATGCGATCGCCTTCAAGTACAGGGCCCACGACCTCTCCGCCCGGCTAATCGACCTCATGCGGTGGGCCGCCGACCGAACCTCCGACCCCCTCGTCCAGGCCGCTACGGCGTACGTTCGCACCGAGACCTTCTTCGCCGCTCGCGCCCACGCCCTCGGCCTCGCTGCGCTGGAGCAGGCCATCGACGTGGCCCCGGCGCCGTCGTCCCGCTCGGCCGCCGCCGCGCGCGGCGCCCTCCACATGCGGGCGGCCGTAATCTCCGGACGGGGAGGAGACGTGGCCGGCGCCGACACTCACCTGACGCACGCACGGCGGCTCGGTGACCAGGTCGCGCGCGAGGGCGTCTACCTGGGCACCGCCTTCGGCCCGGACTCGGTCCGCATCCATGAGGTGTCCGTCGCTGTCAGCCTTGGGCCGGACCATGTCGACCGTGCCCTGCGCGTGGCCACCGAGTGGAAGCCGCCCGGCACCCTCCCGGCCGAGCGCCGAAGCGGCTTCTACATCGAGCTGGCCCGCGCGCAGGAATGGGCCGGCCTCCGGGCAGACGCGTTCGAGAGCCTCAAGGTCGCCCGCGCAGCCGCCCCGCAGCACACTCGCGAGCACCCGTGGGTGCGTGAAGTCGCCAGTAGCCTGCGGCGGTTCCACCGCGCCGATGCCGAATCCCTGTCGCACTTCGCGTACTGGATCGGCGCAGTCTGAGAACTGCTACTGCTTGTAGCAGTTGCACCCCTTCCCAGGGGCCACGCTCTACCTGTCCACACCACACAGGTAGAGGAGGGGACATGTCCGCACCTGTGCTCGTATCCGGGCACGTCAGTATCGCCCGGCTCCACGGCGCCGCCTGCTGGCACTGCGGTGCTGTAGCTCGGCGGCTCGCACCGGCCGGATCCGTCGTCCTGCCGGGGAAGTCCCAGCGCTGGCCGATCGTCTCGTGCGGGTGCACGCTTCGGCGGTCGGCATGTCGATGACGATCAAGGTGTACGAGGTCGACCGGTACGGGTGCACGCGCGTCGTGAAGCCCACGGCCGAGGTCACCCCGGCCGACTCCATCCCCGCCTCTCACGCCCTGCCACCCTGCCAGTGCACACAGTGCACCGGGAGCCAGCAGTGACCGTCACCGACCTGCGGGAGGACGCGCCGTTTGGCTGGTGCCACTGGCACCGCGGCCCGTCCAGCACTGCCGTCCTGATCGACACCATCGGGGAGGACTCGGGCCCGGCGGCCCCGCGGTACGCGTGCGCGCCGTGCCGGCAGGTGCTCCGCCTCCGCCCGGTGGGTGAGCAGTCGTGACCGCACCAGCCCACTCCCGGGGCGCTCTCGCCCCCGCGTGTCGCATCGAGATTCACGACGAGTGCCCGGGGCCGGTCATCATTCGGGTGGGCACTGCGGTGGTCGAGCGCCTCCGATGTGACTGCCCCTGTCACAGGCAGGGCCACCGGGAGGAAGGCCAGTGAGGCGGCCCGTTGAAACCCGCCGCCTGGCTTAGGCCAGTCGCGAAAGGTGATCTCCCGCTCGTGGCTGCCGTGGTCGGCCAGCCGCGGGCGGGCCCCCAGCCCCGGCCGGTCTGCCGCCCCGTCGGCCGGCCGGGGCTACTCCCGGACGAGGTCTGCGAGCGGCACACCGATCGCGTCGGCAATACGGATCAACGAGTCGAGGAGCGCGGCACGGTGGCCCAGTTCGATCTCGCTGATGGAGGCGATCCGGATCCCGGCCCGGAGCGCGACCTCTTCCTGCGACAGGTTCGCGTAGAGCCGGGCGGCACGGATCTGTTCGCCGATGGCCCGGCGCCTGGCGGTGACGCGCTCGGAGGGCATCGGCTCGTGGTGCATTCGCCCACGTTCACCGGCGCATGATCGTTTTGTCTTTACGGTCAACCGCAAAATGGTTGATCTTGCTGGTCGAGGGGTATGCCCTCCGCTTCTGCTTGCGCATCGGCGTTCGCGTGTCCGCCAGATTGCGCCGGATGACGCCACGACTTGGTCAAGGCGTCCCGCCCCGCACCTGCACTAGGTGCGGGGCGGTTACCGTTTGGAACGCGAAGACCCCCACCGGTCTGTACGGTGGGGGTCTTCTTGCTCTGCGGCCCTGGCCTCCCCGCCGGGGGCTCGCAGCTTGAGGAAGGCGCGTGTCAGGCGCGTGTGGGGAGACACTCCTGCCCCTCCTGTCCCCGTACTTTACGCGGTCAAGGGCCTCATCAACCCCTCTTTCAAGTGAGTGATAGGCGTGATCGCTTGGGGATGTGGACTCTATGTGGACTCTGGGGAGCACAAAGGCCTCCCGTTCGAATGAACGAGAGGCCTTGTACCTGCTCTGACCTGCTGCGCAGTCTGTGCCCCCGGCAGGATTCGAACCTGCGACACCCGCTTTAGGAGAGCGGTGCTCTATCCCCTGAGCTACGGAGGCGAGGGCTTGCAGGAATCCTTGAAGAAAACCCAGAGACCGGATCTTCCACTAGGCGTACAAGCCCGCTGGTCGGACGAGGTGCGGCACCTTCCGTGTTCTTGCCTGGACGGGCGGTGCGGCGTACCAGTGGCCAACCAGGGACAGCCTAGCGGATACGGGTTGATGGGGAGGTCCTGTATCGGGTTGGTCGGACGGGGTACTCCGGGCAGGCCTCTGACCTGCTGATTCTTTGGCGTGCGGGTGGCCGGAGGGAGAGAGGGGGTGCGATCGGAGTCGGCGGTTCATCCGTTCCGGACGTTCCGTCGGTCGCTGTCGAGGGGCGGTGGGGGCGGTGCGCGAGCGTGTCCTGCCATGCGCTGAACGGAAGTATGGGCGGCGAACTGGATGCCGCGACGGCTTGCTTGCTGCTTCCTGGAGCCCATGGGCTGGGTTTCGCCGAGGGGCGCCCGGTTTGCCCGGGCGTCCCGGTGGCACGGAACCGTCGTGGATGAGGCCGGGGCCGCTTCCCGCAGCGGCGCGCCGTGGCCCTCGCCTGCTTCCACCGCGGTCTTCGCGGCGGCGGCCTGCCGTGGGCGTACGTGATCGTACCGGTGGAGTTCAACTCCACTGCTCCGGCGTGTGGTTGCGCCGCTCACGGGTTCGGGAACGCGGTCGATCGTGCGGAGTGGGCCGTCTTCCGGCCTGTCTCTGCCTGGATCAGCGGCACAGCGCCGTGTCGACGGCGGCTTCCACCCGCTGGGAGGCCGCACCCGTCGGGGTGGTGGTCACCGCGATGTTGGCGGCGCGTCCGTCTTCCGTGACGCCTCCTCGTGTCCGGTATCCCAGGGCGGTTCCGCCGTGGCCCCAGTAGACGCCGCCGCATGACAGCGGCGTGCTGGTCAGGCCCAGTCCGTAGCGGACGCCGGGGCCGCGTGCGTCTGCGGGGACGGTGGTGCGCATCTGGGCGAGCTGGGCCGGGGGCAGGAGCTTGCCGTCGAGGAGGGCGGTGTAGAAGCGGTTGAGGTCGCTGTTGGTGGAGATCACCGCACCTGCGGCCCAGCCCATGGACATGTCCATGGTGGTGTAGTCGATCAGAGGTCCGTCGTCCGTTTCTCGTTCGTAGCCCTTGGGGTGGGGCTCGTGGATGGTCGTCACTCCGGGGGCGGGGAAGTAGGTGTGGCGCAGTCCGATGCGGTCGATGATGCGCCGGTTGATCTCCTCGCCTATGGGTCGACCGGTGATCTTCTGGATGATCAGGCCTGCGACCAGGTAGTTCGTGTTGCTGTACTCCCACTTCGCGCCCGGGGCGAAGTGGGCCTTCTGCGCGAGGGCGCCGTCGAGCAGGTCGCGCGGCTCGAAGTACCGGTACCGGACGGCGGGGAAGTCCTCGAAGACGGGGGACTCCATGTATTCGGGCAGGCCGCTGGTGTGCTGGAGGAGTTGGCGGATGGTGATGTGGCGTCCGTCGATCCCGTCGCCGCGCAGCAGGCCGGGCAGGTAGGTGTCGACGGGGGCGTCCAGGGCGAGCTTCTTCTCGGCGACGAGTTGCAGTGCGACCACGGCGGTGAAGGCCTTGGTGTTGCTGCCGGCCCGCATCTGTCCGTCCTTGGGTACCTTCGTCCCGGTTTTGAGGTCGCCGACGCCTGCGGTGTAGTTGTGTGTCCGGCCTTCGCGGTCGACGACGTTTGCGAGCGCGGCGGGCATCCGGTCGTCGGTCACCAGGGCGTTCAGGCTGCTTTGTACGGTGTCCGGCTTGGCGGCGGAGGCTGTGGACGGGGACAGTGCGCCGGTGGTCATGACGGCACCGGTGAGCACGGTCACGGCCAGCAAGGCTCTACGTCGGCCGCCTCGCGGAAGAGTGGGGCGGAACCTCGGTGATACACGTGCGTGCATGGAACAACTCCTGTCGTGACAGTGAAGAGCAAGCGAGGAGCGAGGAGCGAGCGAAGAGCGAGTCGGTGCGCGCCTCGGTGACGGTGACGGTGGCGGATTTCGGCTCCGGTACCGGGTACGGGCTCGTGCGCGATGTGGGGCCCTGCCGGACGGCCCGTCGCTCCGGTTGGCCTGGCCGCGCTCGTGCGCACGGGCCCACCGGGGTATCGGCCGCCGCTCCCGCGAGCGGAAGCGGGAGCGGCGACCGACACCATCAGGCGCCGATGGCGGCAGGGGCCAGTCCACCGGCCAGGCCCGGCCCGTCCACCGGCCAGGCCCGCCCCGTCCACCGGCCCGGACCGCCCTCGTCGGGCGTCTGCGGGCGCGGTGCGGGAGCGGTGGCTCTATCCCGGTTGGGGCAGTGAGGCGTTCAGCGGCACAGGGTCGCTTCGACGGCGGCCTGCGCGTGCTCCATGGTGGCGTCGTCGGCAGGGATGGCGGTCAGTGCGATGTTGACCGCGCGGCCGTCCTCCGTGGCACCACCCAAGGTGGCGTATCCCGGAATGGTGCCGCCATGGCCCCAGTAGACGCCGCCGCACGGCAACGGCGTGCTGGTCAGGCCCAGTCCGTAGCGGACGCCCAGGCCCCCTGCGGGGACGGTGGTGCGCATCTGGGCGAGCTGGGCCGGGGGCAGGAGCTTGCCGTCGAGGAGGGCGGAGTAGAAGCGGTTGAGGTCGCTGTTGGTGGAGACCACCGCACCCGCGGCCCAGCCCCAGGACGGGTCGAGTTCGGTGACCTCGCGCCAGGGCGAGTCGGTCGTGTCCTGGTGGTAGCCCTTGGGGTGCGGCTCGTTGATGGCCATGTCTCCGGGCGTGGGGAAGTAGGTGTGGCGCAGTCCGATGCGGTCGACGATGCGCCGGTTGATCTCCTCGCCCAGCGGACGGCCGGTGACCTTCTGGATGATCAGGCCTGCGACCAGGTAGTTCGTGTTGCTGTACTCCCACTTCGCGCCCGGGGCGAAGTGGGCCTTCTGCGCGAGGGCGTTGTCGAGGAGCTCGCGCGGCTCGTAGTACCTCTGCGGATTCTCGAGGATCGCGCGCTGGTTCACGTAATCGGGCAGGCCGCTGGTGTGCTGGAGGAGTTGGCGGATGGTGATGTGGCGTCCGTCGATCCCGTCGCCGCGCAGCAGGCCGGGCAGGTAGGTGTCGACGGGGGCGTCCAGGGCGAGCTTCTTCTCGGCGACGAGTTGCAGTGCGACCACGGCGGTGAAGGCCTTGGTGTTGCTGCCGGCCCGGACCTGTCCGTCCTTGGGTACCTTCGCTCCGGTCCTGAGGTCGCCGACGCCCGCGGTGTAGTTGTGTGTCCGGCCTTCGCGGTCGACGACGTTTGCGAGCGCGGCGGGCATCCGGTCGTCGGTCACCAGGGCGTTCAGGCTTTTCTGTACGGTGTCCGGCTTGGCGGCGGAGGCCGCGGTGGGGAACAGCGCACCGGTGGTCATGACGGCCCCGGTGAGCATGGTCACGGCCAGCAGGACCTTGTGTCGGCCGCCTCGCGAAAGAGCGGGGCGGGACTTCGGCGACATGCGTGCGTGCATGGAACAACTCCTGTCGTTGGGGGAAATCGGTAGGGGAAAGACGTCAGTGGGTCAGGGAGAGGTGGTCGTGGTGCGACGGGCCTGCCGGTGGCTCGGCCCGGTCCCGCGATGGTCGTGACGCATGGAGGAACGGCCCTCCTCCCGTGCCCCCGCCGCGGGGCGAGGACGGGGAGCACGGAAGATGCGGGACCTGGTTCCGCTACGCGATCCGGGGCGACCTTCGGCGGCGCAGCAGCCGGCGGGCGGGCAGCATGACGGCTGCCGTGCCCGACAGGAACACCGTGCCGAGTACGGCCGCGCAGACCGGGGGAGAGACCGACAGCGCGGACATGCCGGTCACCGCGCCGCCGAAGGTCAGCAGCGTCACCGCCGCGACCAGGGAGCCGACGGCGGCCCCCGTACCGAGTACGAGGCAGGTCTCCAGCCGCAGCATCGCCAGAACCTGGCCGCGGGTCGCGCCGATGAGCCGGAGCAGCGCCAGTTCACGACGGCGGGAAGCGGTGGCGACGGCCAGTGTGGTCACCACACCGATCAGGGTGAACAGGGAGATCGCCGCGACTGCGAGCAGTCCGGGCAGGCCCGCCTGGCGGGCCTTCTCGGTGAGAGCCGCGCTGTACTGTCCGGCGGACGTGGCACGGGTCCCGGGGAAGCGGTCGAGCACCGGTCGCAGGTCGGCCTCGCCCTTCACCAGGAGGTAGTCGTCGTGGCCCGCGTCGGTGACGTGGGCGGCGACCACGTCGTGAGGCAGCAGGACATCCCCGAAGCCCTGTCCCCGGTCGTAGACGGCCACCACCTCGGGTCTGATCACGGTGCCGTCCCCGAGCCAGAGAGACACGGTCGAACCGACCTCGGCCGCGCCGGCCACGTTCGAACTGAGCGCGACCGTGTTCTTGCCGCGCAGGCCCTTCAGCAGGCCCGCCTTCACACCCGGGTCCAGGTTCGACAGTGCGCCCTTCACTCCTTGGGCGGGCAGGGACTGGAGCTGGGCCGCGACCGACATCACCACGGTGGTGCGTTTCACCGCGGTCACGGTGCCCGGCCCGGTCGTTCTTTCCACGGCCCGGTACATGGCCCGGGGTGTGCCGGGCCCGTTCGAGACGAGTACGTGGTCGGCGCGCAGACCCGCGGCCGCCTGCGTCCGGGTGGCGTTGACCGCGGTGGTCTGCACGAACAGCTGGCTGGCGCCGAAGGAGAGCGCGAGCGCGATCGGCGTGATCACCGATGCGAGTCGTACGGCCGCGGCGGTGGCCGTGTCGGTGGCGAGCCGCCCCGGGACCGGGAACAGCAGGCGGGCGATCGGGCTGAGGGCGACGATTCCCGCTCGGGCGATCGCGGGACCCAGGAGAGCCGCGGCCCAGATGAGGGAGATGACGAGTCCGCCCATGGCCGCGGTCGCCACCTGCCCGCCGAACGCGAACGCGGTGGCGGCCGAACCGAGACCGACGGCCAGGAGCACCAGGCCGGTGACCATGCGCCAGCGCGGCAGCCGGGTCGGTTCGGCGGAGGTCTCGCTCACGGCCTTGGCCGGCCGGATCCGGGATATGTGCCGTGCCGCGAGCCAGGCGGAACCGACTGCGGTGAGGACCGTGAGCGCCAGGGTGCCGACGACGGGCAACGGTCCCAGGACGAGCTCCAGCCCCGGGGGCAGGACGCCCTGCCCGACCATGAAGCGGTGCAGCAGGGTGCCGAGCCCCAGCGACAGCAGACCGCCCAGGAGCGACGCCGGTACCGCGGCCTTGAGTGTCTCGCGGACGATCACCCGGCGGACCTGCCGGGGGGTGGCACCGATGGCGCGCAGGACGGCGAGCTCGCGGGTCCGGTCCCGTACGGACACGTCCAGGAGCCCCGTCACGATCAGCAGCACCACCAGCAGGGCGACACCGCCGATCGACGCGCAGACGCCGATCAGGTCGAGCCGTGCCGCCGCCACCTCGGGGTTCTCGACGTCGCCGCGGTCCGCGCCGGTCGCGACGACGAGGCCGGGGGCGGCTGCCCGCAGTGACTGGGCGGACGTCTCCTTCGTGCCGAGCACGACCAGCGCGTCCGCGCGCTCGGGGCGGCCGCTGAGGACCTGTGCCGTGCGCTGGCCGAACCAGACCTCGTGGCCCGCGGCGGACCGGCCGGCCACCAGGCCGCTGACCTGGTAGGGCTCCGGTGCCCTGCCGCCGGCCTGGAGACGGACGGTGTCCCCGACGGCCCAGCCGCTGCCGGAGGCCACCGCGATCTCGTGTTCCGCCCGCGGAGCCCGGCCGGCGCGCAATTCGACCGCGGTGAGCGCGGTCGCGTCCCAGCCGCGGCCGGTCCGCACGGCCCCGTCGGCGGTGACCACCGGCAGAGAGACGTCCGCGACCACCTCGGTGACCCCCGGTACCGTGCGTACCCGGTCCGCCACCGATACCGGCACCCGGGCCCGTTCCACTAGCGGCCTGACATCGGTCTGGTCGTCGCGGACGGTCTCGACGCGCTGGCTCGCGGCGACGACGGCCACGGCGTGCTCGTAGCGGTCGGCCGATCCGTGCGCCCGCAGCGCGGACTCCAGCAGGACCCCGAACGCGCCCGTCAACGCGGCCGCGCACAGCAGTGCCGCCGCCACTCCGGCGGCGATGCCGCGCCTCACAGCGTGCCCCAGTGGGCCAGGACGGTCGCGGCGGAGGGAGTGGTGAGCTCGTCGACGATCCTGCCCTCGCTCAGGAAGACGACGCTGTCGGCCCAGGCCGCGGCCACCGGGTCGTGGGTGACCAGCACGACCGTCTGCCCCATTTCGTCGACCGCGTCACGCAGCAGTTTCAGGACGTGCTCGGCCGACCTCGGATCGAGCGCGGCCGTCGGCTCGTCGGCGAAGACGATCTCCGGGCGGGTGACGAGCGCCCGGGCGACCGCCACACGCTGCTGCTGGCCGCCGGACAGACGTGCCGGGAGCCGGTCCAGGTGGCCGGCCATTCCCACCCGGTGGACGACTTCGTCCAGCCAGTGCCTGTCCGCCTGGCGGCCGCCGAGGGTCAGCGGGAGGGTGATGTTGCGCTCGACGTCCATCGAGGGCATGAGGTTGTAGCCCTGGAAGACGAACCCGATCCGTTCGCGGCGCAGCCGGGTCAGCTCCGTCTCGCGGAGCCCGCCCATGTCCAGATCACCGAGCCGTACCGTTCCGGCGCTGGGCCGGTCGAGGCCGGAGGCGCAGTGCAGGAAGGTGCTCTTGCCCGATCCGGACGGGCCCATGATCGCGGTGAGACTGCCCTTGCGGAACCCCCAGCTGACCCGGTCCAGCGCGGTCACCTCGCCGTAGGACTGGGAGACCTCCTCCAGGGACACGGCGAACTGCGTGGCCCGGGACGTCGTCGTCGGTTGCATGATGGGTCCTTCGGTTCCCTCGATCGGTCAGAACGAGTACCGAACGTAATCGCGCAGGCCGGGCGGACGGCAGCGGTCTCTCTCCCGAACCGGGGGTGTAGCGGGCTCCACCTGCCAGGTGTAGCGCGCACTTATGACAAGGGAACACCCGTGAAGTACCGTCTTGCCCCATGGACCTGAAGGCAAGAGCACTCCACGGCCTACGATCCACGCGGTATCTGCTGAGCGGACTCGCTACCGCTCTGCCTTCGCTGGCCGGTTACGTTCTGTTGCCCCTCGTCTGCTTCTCGCTGGTCTTCGCGCCGGTCCTGCCGTGGGCGGTGCAGCCGTTGCACGCCCTGACCGATGCCGAACGCCGACGCGCCGAACGCATTCTGGGCCGCCCCGTGCGCCGGCCCTGCCCGACGCTCGAAGGCAACGCCTACCAGCGGACGCTCCAACTGCTGCGGTTCCCGGGTACCCGCAAGGACGTGGCCTGGATGCTGGTTCACGGCATCGTGGGGCTCGTCCTTCCCGTCCTCGTCCTGGGCGTGCTGCTCAGTCTGCTGCTGACGCTCTCCATCCCGCTGTGGTGGTGGACCGTTCCCGGCGGAACCCTCACCCTCCTCGCGGCCCCCCTCACCACCTGGATGCAGGCGATCGTCCTGTCCGCGGTGTGTGTCTGGCTTTTCGCCGCCCTCTTCCTGTGGCTGGCCCCCGCCGCGGTGAAGCTGGAGACGTGGATCGCGGAGATCATGCTCGGTACCTGGACCGGCGCCGGCCGGCGGATCGAGGAACTGACCGCCTCGCGCGCGGGAGCCCTCCAGGCCCACGAGGCGGAACTCCGTCGGATCGAGCGCGACCTCCACGACGGCACCCAGGCGCAACTCGTGGCGGTTGCCATGCGCCTGGCCCTGGCCGACCGCCGGTTCGACAAGGACCCGCAGAGTTCCAGGAGAATGGTGCTCGAGGCCAGGGACACGGTGGACGAAGCACTCGTCCAACTGCGCACCGTCATCCGCGGCATCCACCCGCCGATCCTCTCCGACCGGGGACTGAACGGAGCCATCCGCTCCCTGGCCGCGGGCCGGCCGATCCCCACCACCCTGGATCTGCCCGAGACCGACCACCGTCCCCCCGCCGCGGTCGAGGCGGCCGCGTACTTCGTCGTCGCCGAGGCACTGACCAACATTGCCCGGCACAGCGACGCGAGCCATGCTCAGGTGTCGCTCCGGTACGACGGCCCCACGCTGCGCGTCGTCGTGCGGGACGACGGGTGCGGCGGCGCCGCACCCGGCTCCGCCTCGGGCAGCGGACTCGCCGGGGTACGCCGACGGGTCGCCGCCCTGGACGGTACGACGAGGATCGACAGCCCTGTCGGTTCAGGAACGACGATTGAGGTGGTGCTGCCGTGCGGATCGTGATCGCGGAGGACAATGTCCTTCTCCGCGAGGGCCTGATTCTTCTCCTGGAGGATGTCGGGCACGAGACCGTGGCCGTCGTGGGGAGCGGGCCGGAGATCGTCCCCGCCCTGCTCGAGCACCGGCCGGACGTGGCCGTCCTGGACGTCCGGCTGCCGCCCGGATTCCGCGACGAGGGGCTGCGTGCCGCCATCGAGGCCCGGAAACTCATTCCCGGCCAGCCGCTCCTGGTGCTCTCCCAGTACGTCGAGGAGAGCTACGCCGCCGAACTGCTCGGCCAGGGCGCCTCGGGGATCGGCTACCTGCTCAAGGACCGCGTGGGGCACATCGAAGAGTTCCAGGACGCGCTGGAGCGCGTTGCCGCGGGCGGAACGGCGCTGGACCCCGAGGTCGTCTCCCAGCTGATGAGCCGCCGGGACCCGCTCGACGCGCTGTCCCCCCGGGAACGCGAGGTTCTCGGGCTGATGGCACAGGGTCTGGACAATCCCACGATCGCCACGACCCTGTTCATCACCGAGCGTTCCGTCAGCAAGCACATCGGCAGCATCCTCGCCAAGCTGAATCTGCCGCCGAGCGACAGCGGAAACCGCCGGGTCCTCGCGGTGCTCACCTACCTGAACGCCTGACCCGTACCCCCGCACGGGTGTAGCGGGCTACACCTCCGATTCGGGGGAACGGTCCGATGTGCCGACCGGGGGCGCGGGGAGAAGGTGGACGGCGTAAGAGATCCCACCCCCTGCCGCCCGCCCGGCCGCCGGGGGCGCACAACAGGAGGAACCCCTGATGAAGCCCGTGCTCTGGCTGCTGCTCCTCGTCTCCACGGCGGCGGCGGTCTACGTCAGCACCTTCGCCCACTACACCGGCACCATGAGGGTCCTGGCCGGAGTCGGCACCGGCGTCGCCTTCGTCGGATCGGCACTGGGGCTGTGGCTGACCAGCGGCAAGAAGTGACCCGTAGCGGCGAGAGCACCTGAGGTGGTGCGGAGAACGGACACCACCACCTCGGGAGGTGTAGTCCGCACCCCTCCTGAACGGGGAGCCATCCCTGTCGTTCCGAAAAGACGCCGTTCATAGGCTCTTTTGTACGGACACAGGACCTTCCTTCCCTCGCCTCCATGGAGAAGCAACTGATGCGCTCACTCACTCGAACCACGCGACGGCGCGCGGCGATCGGGGTATCAGCAGCCTGCCTGCTCGTTCCCCTGGCGGCCTGCACACCGGACGGCGGACCGCGACCGGCCGCTTCCGCGGCCTCGGCCGGCGGAGCGGCCCCGGACGCCCCGAAGAACAACGGGAAGCGCGACGGACGACTGGACGAACGGCTCGACCGCGCCACGATCTTGGAACTCCAGGAGGACATGAAGGGCAAGCGGCTGACGTCCGAAGAACTGACCCGGGCATACCTGGACCGGATCCACCGCCTCAACCCCCGCCTCAATGCCGTCGTCACCGTGAACCCGGACGCACCGGACCTCGCGCGCAAGAGCGACGAGCTGCGGCGCACCGGTGAAGTACGGGGGCCGCTGGAAGGCATCCCCGTTCTCATCAAGGACAACATCGACACCGCGGACCGCCAGCCCACCACCGCCGGCTCCACGGCCCTGCTGCATTCCGAGCCGGTGCGGGACGCCTTCCTGGTGAGGAAACTGCGCGACGCGGGTGCGGTGATCCTGGGCAAGGCCAACATGTCGGAATGGGCCAACTTCAGGTCCCTCGAGCAGACGGCCGGATGGAGTGCCACCGGCGGCCAGACCCGTAACCCTTACGTACTCGACCGGAGCCCGTGCGGATCGTCCAGCGGCTCCGCGGTCGCCGCCGCGGCCGCCCTGGCCGCCGTGACCATCGGCTCCGAGACCGACGGCTCCATCGTGTGCCCCGCGAGCGTCACCTCCACCGTCGGTATCAAGCCCACCCTCGGCATGGTCAGCCGCAGCGGCATGGTCCCCATCACCGGCCACCACGACACCGCCGGCCCGATCGCCCGCAACACGACGGACGCCGCCCTGGCGCTCTGGGCCATCCACGGATCGGACACCGCCGACAAGGCCACCGCCGACGCCGACACCGCCCTCCCCTCCGACTACCGCGAGGTGCTCGACCCGGACGCCCTGCGCGGCAAGCGCATCGGCGTGTGGCGCAAGGGACACATGGGCATCGACCCGGACGTGGACCGTGCCTTCGACGCGGCTGTCCAGCGGCTCCGGGCACTCGGCGCAACCGTCGTCGAGGGCGCGGACGTGGCCGACTCCAAGGACATGATGCGGAAGGACATGCTTCCCGCCGTGCTGACCGAGTTCAAGCACGACCTCAACGCCTACCTGGCCGCCACCCCGGGCCCCCACCCCAAGAACCTCACCGAACTCATCGCGTTCAACAAGCGGAACTCCACCGTCGAGATGCCGAAGTTCGGCCAGGAACTCTTCGAGATGGCCGACAAGACCGACGGAGACGTCGACGCCCCGGTCTACCGTCAGCACCGCAGCGCCGCGACTCGTCAGGCCCGCCAGGCCATCGACGGCGTTCTCGCCGGGCACCGGCTCGATGCCATCGTCACCCCGACCGGCATCCCCGCTCCTGCCGTCGAAGCGCTCGACCCCACCCCCTTCGAAAGTTCCACCCGTAACTCCGCGGTGGCCGGCTACCCCCACATCACCGTGCCCGCCGGCTACGCACGGGGCGCACTGCCGCTGGGCGTCTCCTTCCTCGGAACGCGCTACAGCGACGCGAACCTGCTCAGCTACGCGTACGCCTTCGAGAAGGCCACCCCGGTCCGCAAGGCGCCCGCCTACCTTCCCACCCTGCCCGACCGGTCCTAGTACGACAGCGGTGCTTGCCGCGACGGGCGGGCAGGGCCCCACGCCGGGCCGGCCGATGCCCGGCAGGGAGTGCCTGCCGAAGCTCCGTGCGCAGGGGTACGGGTTCAGCCCCGGGTGCCGCTCTCCGCGTCCGACTTCACACCGGCCAGGGTCGACTCGATGCCCGAGCGGAGCAGATCCATCCGGCCGTCGATGATCTCCTCCTCGCGGTCCGGGTACTTCTCCACGTAGTCGGTCAGCGGGCCGCGGGCCGGACCGAGCCGCATGCCGTGCCGCAGCCGGGTGGCGGTGCCGTCGGCGAGCGGCTCCAGGGAGTACGTCCAGACGGCCAGCGCCTCACCCTCGGAGCTGCCCGGGTAGAGGACTTCCCAGGCGAAGGCGTGCTGCTCCACGAGTTCGGTGATGCGGCTGACCGTCCGCCACTCGCCCAGTCCTTCGTTGCGGTTGCGGCCGGAGAAGCGGGCGCCGACCTCGGGGCCTTCGGCACCGTCGAGCCACTGCACCTCCTGGAGCTCCGGGCTGTGCCGAACCGACGTGGTGATGTCCGAGACCAGTTCCCACACCCGCTGCGGCGGGGCGGTGATCTCGGTCACGCACTCCACATGGGCATCGGCAAGACGCATTTCATCCTCCAGGTGATTCGGGTGGATCGGGCGGGCGGCCGATCAGGCCGCCGGACGTGCTTCGGGCGGTGACCCGAGGCGGTGCGCGGACCGGTGTGCGGTCCGGTGTGCGGACCGGTGTGTGGTCCGGTGTGCGGCGGCGGGCCGGGCCGCGTCCGCGGCCGCGATCGTCCCGCCGGTGACCCGCCACCGGCCCCGGACCGCGGTGATCGGACCGGGCCTTCGGGGTGCGACGGTGCCGGAGAAGGCGTCGCCGCCCCCGTCCGGACCGCCGGTGCCGCTCCCGCCGCCGCAGCCGACGGCGTCGTACTCCGCACGGGACGTCAAGTCCGCCTCCAGAAAGCCCGGTTCGGAACCGGCCAGGGGTGCCAGGCCTTGAGGGCCGCCTCTTTCACGCAGAACAGTACGCGCCCCCGGTGGGCGGCCGGCAGGCGCACCCGGGCCCGTGCGGCGGGAGCGGGGCGGCGGCGGTGCCGGGCCCGGCCGGGAGCGGCGGGGCCGGTCGCCCCGTACTCCGGCGGGTTCAGTCGATGCCGCGCTGGATGTGGGGCTCGTCGTCGCGTTCCTCCTCCCCGGCCAGGAGGATCAGGGGCGGGAGGGGGCGCTCCGCCGCCCAGGTCGGCGGTCCGCCGCGTCTCCGGTCGTTCCGGAGGGTGCCGGTCCTGTCCATCGTGATCGTCTCCTTTCCGATTCTTCGCCGGGGTTCCGCTACCGCCGCCAGCTGGCGGGGATGCGGTACGGGGTGTGCAGTTCGGGGCGGTCCCACAGGGGGACGGGCACGGCGGCGGAGGCGTCGGCCGCGGATTCCCGGGTGGTGGCGGCGCGGGAGAGCAACGCCACGGTGAGGGCGGCCAGTTCGTCCTCGGACGGCAGGCCGCGTTCGACCCGGACCAGGGGGGAGGACGGGGCGGTGCGCTCGATGGCTGTGGTCAACGGGATCAGCTCCGATCGGGGTGGGGTGGTGGGTCACTGGGGCGGGTTGCCGTGCTTGCGGGAGGGCAGGTCGGCGTGTTTGGTGCGCAGCATGCGCAGGGAGCGGATGAGTACGTCGCGGGTGTCGGCGGGGTCGATGACGTCGTCGACCAGGCCGCGCTCGGCCGCGTAGTACGGGTGCATCAGCTCGGCCTTGTACTCCTTGACCATCTTCCGGCGCATGGCCTCGGGGTCGGGGGCGTCGGCGATCTGCCGCCGGAAGACGACGTTGGCGGCGCCCTCCGCGCCCATCACCGCGATCTCGTTGGTGGGCCAGGCGAAGGACAGGTCGGCGCCCACGGAGCGGGAGTCCATGACGATGTACGCGCCGCCGTACGCCTTGCGCAGGATCAGCTGGACGCGGGGGACGGTGGCGTTGCAGTACGCGTAGAGCAGTTTCGCGCCGTGCCGGATGATGCCGCCGTGCTCCTGGTCGACGCCGGGCAGGAAGCCGGGTACGTCGAGCAGGGTGACCAGCGGGATGTTGAAGGCGTCGCACATCTGGACGAAGCGGGCCGCCTTTTCGGAGGCCTCGATGTCCAGGACGCCGGCGAGCGACTGGGGCTGGTTGGCGACGATGCCGACGACCTGTCCGTCGAGGCGGGCCAGGGCGCAGACGATGTTGCGGGCCCAGCGTTCGTGGATCTCGAGGTAGTCGCCGTCGTCGACGAGCTCCTCGATGACCTTGTGCATGTCGTACGGGCGGTTGCCGTCGGCGGGGACCAGGTCGAGGAGTTCCTCGCAGCGGCGGTCGGCGGGGTCGTCGCAGGTGGTGGCGGGAGGCGCCTCGCGGTTGTTCTGCGGGAGCATCGACAGGAGGTAGCGGACCTCGGCGATGCAGGTCTCCTCGTCGTCGTACGCGAAGTGCGCGACGCCGGAGGTCTCCGCGTGGACGTCGGCGCCGCCGAGCCCGTTCTGGGTGATCTCCTCGCCGGTGACCGCCTTCACGACGTCCGGGCCGGTGATGAACATCTGCGAGGTCTCACGGACCATGAACACGAAGTCCGTCAGCGCGGGGGAGTAGGCCGCCCCGCCCGCGCACGGGCCGAGCATCACGCTGATCTGCGGGATCACACCCGAGGCCTTCGTGTTGCGCTGGAAGATCCCGCCGTAACCGGCGAGGGCCGAGACGCCCTCCTGGATACGGGCGCCCGCGCCGTCGTTCAGCGAGACCAGCGGGGCACCGGCCGCGATGGCCATGTCCATGATCTTGTGGATCTTCGTGGCATGGGCCTCGCCCAGCGCACCCCCGAAGATCCGGAAGTCGTGCGCGTACACGAAGACCGTCCGGCCCTCCACCGTCCCCCAGCCGGTGATCACACCGTCCGTGTACGGCTTTCTCGCCTCCAGGCCGAAACCGGTCGCCCGGTGCCGACGCAACTGCTCGACCTCGCTGAACGACCCCTCGTCCAGGAGGAGTCCGATCCGTTCACGCGCCGTCAGCTTGCCCTTCGCGTGCTGCCGCCGGGTGGCGGCCGGGTCGGGGCCCTCGGCGATCCCGCGTCTGAGGTCCGCCAGTTCCGCCACACCGCCGCGCATCGTGTTCTCCTTCGTGATCTGTGCCGTTGTCATCGCGCACCCGCCGGCTGGGGCGCGCCCGTGATGTGGCCGAGCTCCTGCGGGGTGCTCAGGGCGACGGTGTGCGCGGCGGGGCGGTCGCGCTGGAGGAGCCGGGTGAGGGGGCCCGCCGGGGCCAGCTCGATCTGCGGGGCGTCCGGGGCCAGGGTGGCGATCGTCCGGGCGCACCGGTCCCAGCGGACCGGCGCGGTGATCTGCGTGATCAGCCTGCGCCGCAGCTCGTCCGGGCTGCTCACCACGGCCCCGTCGGCGTTGCCGAGCAGCGGCGAGGACGGTTCGGTGAGCCGGACCTCCCCGACCGCGCGGGCGAACTCCACCACCGCCGGGGCCATGGCCGCGGTGTGGAAGGCCCCGGCGACAGCGAGGCGGGCCACCCGGACGCCCGGCGGCGGCGCCTCGACGAGCGCGGCGATCCGCTCGGCCCGGCCCGCCGCCACGAACTGGTGGCTGCCGTTCCAGTTGGCCGCGGTGAGGCCCGCCGCCTCGACCGCCGCGACGATCTCCTCGTCGGTGGCCGGGGCGCGGCGGGTCGGCATCACGGCGGCCATGGCGGTCGGGGCCGCCACGCACGCCGCCGACATCGCCGCCCCGCGGACCCGGGCCAGCGCCACCGCGTCGCCCGCGCCGAGGTAACCGGCGGCCGAGGCGGCGGCCAGTTCGCCGACCGAGTGGCCCGCGAACAGCACCTCGCCGCCGGCCGGGGGCATCCTGTCGCGCAGCAGTTCGTACGAGAGCAGGGCCGTGGCGACGATCAGGGGCTGCGCGTAGGCGGTGTCGGCCAGCAGCTCCGCGTTCCGGCCCGCCTCGACCAGGTCGAAGCCCGCCGCCCGCGACCAGTCGTCGACCAGGCCGGGTGCCCCGGGGACGGCGTCCAGCCAGGGATCGAGCATCCCGGGCCGCTGCACTCCCTGTCCCGGGGCGGTCACAATGTAGTGGTACATCACCGAATCCTCCGTTTCGGAAATCTCAGTCCCCGCTGCCCGCCCCGCCGGACGAGCCGGCGGGGCGCAGCAGGGCGTTGGCACGATCGACTTCGAGCACGGTGCGGCCGTTCCCCGGTCCCGGACACTTCGGGGAACGTGGCGGTCCCCTCGTCCAGTCTGGTCAACTCGGCCGAACGGTCGAGCAGTTCACCGGGGTGCTCCGCACCGGTCGCCCGTACCGCGCGCACCGGTCCGGAGATCGGCCGCCGACGGTCGTACGGGGCGGACTCCCGCGCCGGCCGCTCGTCGCCCGTGCGGGCGCCGAGTCCGTGGAGCAGCGGACCGCCGGGACCGGGCGGGGGAGCGGACGTGAACGCGGACGCGGACGCGGGCAGGGGGTGTGTCGTCATGTCCCGCTCCTCATGTCCGGCTCCTTCGGATCGCGGTGATACGGGCGAGGCGCCGCTCCTCGCTGCTGCGGGTCGCTCGGGTGACCGGACGGGTGCGGTCGCCTTCGACCGCAACGTCGAACGTCACCACGTCGCCCGTCGGCGCCGGGCGGCTGAACCGTACTGACCCGATCTCCACCGGTTCGATACCGCCGGGCTCCCCGTCGGGACGTGCTTCGGGACGTGCTCCGAGGTGCGCTGCGGGACGTGCTTCCGGACGTGCTTCGGGGCGTGCTTAGAAGGAAGAGCCGCTGTCGAGAAGGCGGCGGATGTCCGGACGGGCGGACGAGGACGTGAACGGTTCGGTCAGTGCCCGACAAGGGGGCGGCATCCGAGTGGAGTTGAGGGTGGGCGTACGGTTCTGAGGGACCAGCAAGAGCGGTCCGGGGCGAACCTGCGAGACGAATGGTCCGCCGCGAACCGCCTGTTCAGCACGCACGGGGAACCCCCGGCCCGGACGTCGGGTGGCGCCTGACCGACGCCGCCCCGAAGGACCCTCATGAAACGCCCCTTTGTCCCTCTGCTCGCCGCCCTCGCCTGCGCCGGGGCCCTCTTCGCCGCGATCACGGCCGGCGGGAGCCCGGGTACCCCCACCGGCTACCACCGCGGGGAGGACGGCACGTTGACGATAGAGAACGCGTACCGGCCCGGCACGCCGGACTACACCGGCATAGGGCTCGACGGGCGCCCGGTGCGGCTCTCCGACTTCGACGGCAAGATCGTCGTGATCACCTCCTGGGCCTCCTCCTGCGAGCCCTGCCGCGAACAGGCGCCGGTGCTGGCGCGTTTCCAGCAGAAGGCGGCGGAGCGGGGCGACGCGGCCGTCGTGGGGCTGAGCCGTGACATATCCGTCGACATGGCCCTCGCCTTCACCGAGAAGAACGACATGCCGTACCCGAACGTCCTCGACCCCGGCGGCAAGCGACTCCTCAACCTGCCCAAGGGAGTACTGGCCACCCACGGGGTGCCCGTCACCCTGATTATCGACCCGCGGGGGCACATCGCCGCGACGGCCTCCGAACCCCTCACCGAGGCCCGCCTGGAGAGCCTGGTCGCCACCGCTCACTGACGGTCGCCACCGCTCGCCGGCGGGGGAGGCGGACGAGGTCCTACGGGCGGGTTATCCGGACCCGGTAGTTCCCGTTCTCCTCCTTGTCGATCACCGCGATGCGTATGCCGTGCTTCCGGTCGGTGAAGGTGTCGCCCGGCCGGAAGGTGGCGTCGGAGAGCTCGGCGTGCACATTGGGCAGCCGGGTGCAGCCGGCGCTGCCCTTGGTGCTGTCCATGACGGACACCGGGCCCTGCCCGGTGTCGACGTCGGAGTCCACCTTGTAGACCAGCACCCCCGGCCGGCAGATCGCCCGGTCGTTGCCCGCCGGAGTGCGTACCTCCACCGCGTAGCCGGTCTTGTCGTTCAGCGGGACGAACGCCAGCTTGGTGCCCCCCTTGGCGGCCAGCGGGCCGAGCAGGTGGTCGCTGGTGCCGGAGCGGGCGGCGCAGCTGATCTGCTTGTTGTCGAGCCAGCCGAGCTTCCACTTGTGCCAGCCCAGCAGGTCGTTGTTGGCCCCCCAGTCCTCGGACATGATGTCCCAGTGCCCGACCGCACCGCCGCCCGTCGGGGTGTAGAGGTCGGGGAGACCGAAGACGTGGCCGTTCTCGTGCGGCAGTACGCGGTAGCCGTCCCGTTCGAACGATCCGGAGCCGTCGTTCTGGCGGCTGTAGATGAAGGACGTGTTGGCGAGCGGGACGCCGTCCGCACGAGGGGCGTCGTTGTTGCCGGAGAAGGTCACGGAGAGCACGGTGTCCAGCGCGGAAGGGCCCGCGTTCGGAGTGACCAGCACGTTGACCAGGTCGTACTTGGCGAAGTCGATCTTCGGGTCGGCGACGGCGACGAGGTCCTGGACGAGCTTGCGGTAGCCCGGCTCGTACGGCGCGCCCCGGTCTATCCCGTACGCCGAGAACGGGTGGGGCATCCGCAGCCAGCTCTTCAGCGGGGCGTCGGGGAGGTAGCTGAGCCGTCCGTACGACGCGGTCCGGAACCACTGCGTGGTCTGCGGGAAGAACTCCGCGTACCGGTCCATCGCCGAACCGGAGCCCGGCGCGTCCGGGAAGTCGATCATCAGGTTGAGGGCGTGTATCCGGCCCGTGGAGCGGGCGTACCCCACCGGTGTCGGCATCCCCTCCGACATCTGTACGCCCATGGTCGCCGGTATTCGGCACGGGGCCGTGCCCTTGGTGCCGGTGGTGGACACCGGCCCCGCCGAGACCCGCCCGAAGCCCGGGAGCGTGCTGCTGGCCGTGGCGAAAGCGGCTATGACCAGGGCTGTCGTGGAGGCGAGCACGATCGGGCGGCGATGGTCGCGTATCCGGCGGCGGGGATTGTCCATGCAGGCGCCTCGGGGTCCGCGGCAGTCGGCCGGCCCTGACTGCGCTCTGCGGTTCAGCCTGTTGCGGGTGGTGCGGCGCCGCTCGCTGGGTGCGCCGTTCGGCTGGTTCTCCGCCGCGATGGTGTGACCCAGGTCATAGGCGGGTCGGGAAATAACCGGGGAGCACTTCCCCGTTTGCACCCGTGTCCCCGCGAAACGGGGAGGCGGTCCCCGGTTACGGCGGGGGAACGCCCGGGGGACACCATGGAGAACGAGGCATCTCGGACAGCCGAGCGGCAGAGCCGTCGATCAGCCGATCGGCCGATCGGCCGACGAGTCGATTCGGCCGACCAGTCGAGCAGGGAAGGGGACGGTCGTCATGGACACCGCCAGTCGTACCGCAGCCGGAGCGTCCGGGCCCCGCACGGCCCGCCCGCGGGCCGATGCCCTGCGCAACCGGGAGCGGATCGTGACGGCCGCGCGCGAGATGTTCGTCGAGTTCGGCCCCGAGGTCCCGCTCGACGAGGTCGCCCGCCGCGCGGGCGTCGGCAACGCCACGCTCTACCGGAATTTCCCCGACCGGGCCGCCCTGGTGCACGAGGTCGTGCTCTCGGTCACCTCCCGGACCACCGACCGGGCGCGGGAGGCGGAGGCCGAGGAGGCCGACCCCTTCGCCGCGCTCAGCCGTTTCGTGCACGCGGCGGCCGACGAGCGGATCGGGGCCCTGTGCCCGATGCTCTCCGGCGGCTTCGACAAGGACCATCCCGATCTGCTCGCCGAGCGCGGACGCCTCGAAGAGGCCGTCGAGGGGCTCGTGTCGCGCGCCATGACCGCGGGGCGGCTGCGCACCGACATCGCCGTCGGTGACGTGATCGTCGCCCTCTCCCAGCTCACCCGGCCGCTGCCCGGCACCGGCTGCCCGGACATCGACCGATTCGCCCACCGTCATCTGCAGTTGTTCCTGGACGGGCTCCAGACCCCGGCCCGCTCCGAACTCCCGGGATCGGCAGCAACCCTGGAGGACCTGCGGCACCGGCCCTGACCTCCGCGGCCCGCCGCCGGGACGACGTTCCCGCAGCCGCCCCGCACAGCTCGTCGCACACGACCCGTCACACGTAACCCCGCACACGCAACCCGTCGCGCGTGTCCCACTTACCGCCTTCCGCTTCCCACTACCCGTATCCCGTCACCGGTCATCGGTCACCGGTCACTTTCACCGGCACCGCAGGCTCACGACTCTCCGCGTACACGCACGTTCCTAGGTGGATACCCCCATGCCCAAAACAGCCGACCTCCGACTCCCTGACCCCAGCCGCTGGAAGGCGCTGGCGTTCATAGCCCTGGCGCAGCTGATGGTGGTGCTCGACGCCACGATCGTGAACATCGCGCTGCCGCACGCCCAGACGGCCCTGGACATCTCCGACGCCAACAAGCAGTGGGTCATCACGGCGTACGCCCTCGCCTTCGGCGGGCTGCTGCTCTTCGGCGGCCGGATCGCCGACCTCTGGGGCCGCAAGCGGACCTTCGTCGTCGGTCTGGTCGGCTTCGCGCTGGCCTCCGCGCTGGGCGGCGCCGCGCAGAACCAGGCCATGCTCTTCGGCTCCCGCGCACTCCAGGGCGTGTTCGGGGCGCTGCTCGCCCCGGCCGCCCTGTCGCTGCTCGCCGTGATGTTCACCGATGCCAAGGAGCGCGCCAAGGCGTTCGGCATCTACGGCGCGATCGCCGGAGGCGGCGGCGCCGTCGGACTGATCCTCGGCGGCTTCCTGACCCAGGCGCTGAACTGGCGCTGGACGTTCTTCGTCAACATCCCGTTCGCCGTCGTCGCGGCGGCCGGCGCGTACTTCGTGATCCGCGAGCCGTCCGGCAGCCGCAACCGTTCCGCGCTCGACATCCCGGGCGTCGTGCTCTCCGCGCTGGGCCTGGTCTCGCTGGTGTACGGATTCACCCGCGCCGAGTCCGCGGGCTGGTCGGACGGGCTGACCATCGGCATGTTCGCCGCCGCCGCCGTCCTGCTGCTGGCCTTCGTGCTGACCGAGTCCAAGGTCGCCTCGCCGCTGCTGCCGCTGCGCGTGCTGCTGGACCGCAACCGCGGTGGTGTCTACCTCTCGCTGGGGCTCGCCGTCATCGCGATGTTCGGGCTGTTCCTCTTCCTGACGTACTACCTCCAGGTCGTGAAGGGCTACTCGCCGATCAGGACCGGTTTCGCCTTCCTCCCGATGATCGCGGGCATGATCACCGGTTCGACGCAGATCGGTGCCCGGCTGATGACCCGGGTCCCGGCCCGCAAGCTCATGGGGCCCGGCTTCCTGGTCGCCGCCATCGGCATGCTGCTGCTGACCCGGCTGGACATCGACTCCTCCTACACGGCGGTCATCCTGCCCGGACAGCTGCTGCTGGGCCTCGGTATGGGTACGGCGTTCATGCCCGCCATGTCGCTGGCCACGCACGGCGTCGAGCCCCGGGACGCGGGTGTCGCCTCCGCCATGGTCAACACCTCGCAGCAGGTGGGCGGCGCGATCGGTACGGCCCTGCTGAACACCATCGCCGCCTCGGCCGCGACCGCGTACGCCTCCTCGCACGCCGCGCTCGGTGCCACGGACCCGGAGCTGCTGAAGCTCCAGTCGATGGTGCACGGCTTCACCGGTGCCATCTGGTGGGCCGTCGGCATCCTGGTGGTGGCCTCCGCGATCGCGGTGACCTTCATCAACGCGGGCCGTCCCTCGGCGGGCCCGTCGGCCGGGAGCCCGGGTACGGGCGGAGCCGACGGTGTCGAGGACGAGCTGAGGGTGCCGGTCGTCGCCCACTGACCCGGCGATGCGCACAGCGCCGCGCCCCGGTCTCCCCGCGGAGGGGGGCCGGGGCGCGGCGCCGTGTGACGGCGGGTGAAGCCGTGCGCAGGTCGGTGGAGGTACGTGCCGGTCGGTAGAGGTACGTGCCGGTCGGTGGGAGTACGTGCCGGTCAGCGGAGCCAGGGCAGGTCCGCGTCCGTGCCCTCCGGCTGGAGCCCGGTGGCGACGACCTGCATGATCTCGCCCAGCGAGCGCACCTGCTCGGGCGTGAGCCGGTCGAACATCGCCTGCCGCACGGCGTCCACATGGCCCGGGGCGGAGCGGCGCAGCATCTCGAAGCCGTCGTCGGTGAGGACCGCGTTCTGGCCGCGCTTGTCGGACGGGCACTCCTCGCGGCGCACCCATCCGCTCCTCTCCAGCCGGGCGACGGCGTGCGAGAGCCGCGAACGGGTGATCTTGGCGTCCTTGGCCAGCTCCGTCATCCGCATCCGGCGGCGCGGGGCCTGGGAGAGCTGGACGAGCAGGCCGTAATAGATGTGCGGCATTCCGGCGTCGCGCTGCAACTGGCGGTCGAGGTGATCCTCCATGAGCGTGGTGGCGTGGAGGTAGGCACGCCAGACGCGTTGTTCTTCGTCGGAGAGCCAGCGGGGCCCGCCGGTGGATGCCGTGGTCATGTACTCCACTCTACGACCTTTTCTTGAATGTTGAACTAGATAGAGCTAAGGTCTCCGACAGAAGGAAGCTTGAAGATTAAAGAATGCTTCCTTCTCAAAAAGACGCCAGTAGAAGACTTACCCGGATGAGCAGCGGATGGGGAGTGCCATGACAGTCACCGCGGAGCGCATGCCCGCCCTCTACCTCTCGCACGGCGCCCCGCCGCTGGCCGACGACCCGGTCTGGCCCGCCGAGCTGGCCGCCTGGTCGGCCGAGCTGCCCCGCCCCCGCGCGATCCTGATGGTCTCCGCGCACTGGGAGGAGGCCCCGCTCGCCCTCGGAGCCACGGAGCGGGTCCCGCTCGTCTACGACTTCTGGGGCTTTCCCGAGCACTACTACCAGGTCCAGTACGCCGCCCCGGGCGCCCCGGAGCTGGCGGAGAGCGTACGCAAGCTGCTGCGCGGCGCCGGTACGCCGGTCCAGGACATCCCGGACCGGGGGCTCGACCACGGCGCGTACGTCCCGCTCGTGGAGATGTTCCCGGATGCCGACGTCCCCGTACTCCAGATCTCCCTGCCGACCCTCGATCCGCAGCGGCTGATGGAGATCGGACGGAAGCTCGCGCCGCTGCGCGACGAGGGCGTGCTGATCGTCGGCAGCGGCTTCTTCACCCACAACCTGGCCGCCCTGCGCCACTCCGGTGGCGTCCCCGGCTGGTCGGCGGAGTTCGACGACTGGGGAAACCGGGCGCTGCGGGCGCAGGACATCGACGCGCTGCTGGACTTCGAGCACAAGTCCCCGGCCGGCCGGCTGGCCCACCCGCGCACCGAGCACTTCGCGCCGCTCTTCGTGACGCTCGGCGCCTCGGAGGGCGAGCTGGACCGCGGCCGCAGCGTCATCGACGGCTTCTGGATGGGGCTCGCGAAGCGCTCGGTGCAGTTCGGCTGAGCTTGGGCCCGGGCCCCGCGCGGCCTACCCGACCGGCGGGTTCAGCTCGATCGAGCGGAGCGCGGCGGCCAGGGCCGTCGCGTCGCCGACGTCCAGCGCGGTGTCGGTGAACTTGATGGTGTGGTCGTCGCCGTGCGCCGCCGCCCGCGCGAACAGCTCCTCGGCCGGGGCGTCCGCCGGTGGGTACGGGGCCGCCTCCGCCGGGCCGTACGCGGCGGTGACCGCGGCGCTCGCCGCCCAGGCGGCCGCCACGCTCGGCGTCCACAGCGTGCGCGGGAGCGCGGGCAGGGCGCGGAGTACCGCGTTGGGCGCGGTCGCGGCGTGCACCAGCATGACCGGCTCGCCGTGCGCGTGCGTGGCGTACCGGTGCGTGGCGGCCGTGACCAGCTCCGTCAGCCGGGCCCGTGCCTCGTCCGGGTCGCCGGTGACCTCCCCGGGCCACACCGGGAACGCGGCGAGCTGCGCCAGCCGGTCCCGGATGCCGCCGGTCTGCTCCGCGACGAGCGGCACCGCGTCCAGCGCCGCCGCGGCGGACCGTGCGGGCGCCAGCGGGGCCAGGGCGGGCAACGGCTGGTGGCGGGCGGCCCAGTAGCCGAGGCCGTGGGCCAGCTCGGCGACCCGGGGTGCGGTCGTCTCGCCGGAGAGCAGGGTGCGTACGGAGTGGCCGACCCGGATCACCGGGTGGGTGGCGCCCGCCGCGATGCCCGGCAGCAGCCGGGGCCACCACTCGGCCAGCACCTCCCGCCAGGGGCGCTCCCCGGTCTCCCGCACGAAGTACTCCGTCCAGTCGCCGATCCGGCGGGGATCGCCGAGGGCCTCGCGCCAGTTCTCCGAGGTCAGCCGGGCCGAGGTGCCCGGCATGTCCTCCAGCTTGTGCCGGTAGCCGTCGAGCCAGCGGTGCACGGCCGGTGCCTGACCGTGCCTGACCAGCGCCTCGACGGCCATCGGGGCGTGGTTGCTCAGCCAGCCGTCGCGCTCGGGGCCGGAGGCGTGCAGCCGCTCCAGCGCTTCGTCCAGGGTGCCGGTCGCGTCGCTCTGTGTGTCGTCCATGCGGCAACACGCTAGGCGCGGGCCCGGCGCGGCGTAACGGACCACGGTCCCGGACCGTGCCCTGCGCAGGTCCTAGGCCACGCCCGGGGGTGCGGTTGCGCGTGCCGCGAGCAACCCGACCGCGCAACGGTTCGTCTTCGGGAGGGGAACGCGAGCGAGGCGCCCGCCGTTCAGGAATCGAGAGGGCGTACGGATGTGAGCGCGGTCTCATATGTGCAAGGTGGCGGATGTCCGGAAGTGCCACCAGAAAGCCCGTGAAGTCCGGTCTGACCTGCGGTTCCGCAGGGTTCTTCGGCATGCGCACCCCCGGTGCGGCGACGCAGGATACTGCATGATCGCGAAAATGAATGCCAGGCGTGGGAATTCTGTCCGGATTGCAGTCGTTGTTTCCATCGGATGCAGGGCACCCGGAAGGGTGTCGCGACCTACTCAGCAAGGGAGCACGCATGGCAACCCGTGCCGTCGCCCGTCGTTCGTCCGCCACTTCCGGGACCAGCCGGGCGAGCAGTGTTCGCGCCTCGGGCGGAGAGATCGCCGATCGCGACCTGGTCGGCATGTACCTGGACGAGATCGCGCGAACGCCCCTGCTCGACGCAGCGAAGGAAGTCGAGCTGTCGCAGGCCGTCGAGGCCGGCGTCTACGCCCGCCAGATACTGGACGGCTCGGTGGACGGCGAGGCCGGCGGGGCCACGCGCGAGGAGCTGGAGGCGCTGGCCGCCGACGGTGAGCGCGCCAAGGACGTGTTCATCCGCTCCAACCTCAGGCTCGTCGTCGCCGTGGCCCGCCGCTATCCGCGGGCCGGGCTGCCCCTGCTCGACCTGATCCAGGAGGGCAACGCGGGCCTGGTGCGCGCGGTCGAGAAGTTCGACTACGCCAAGGGCTTCAAGTTCTCCACGTATGCCACCTGGTGGATCCGTCAGGCCATCACCCGCTCCATAGCCGACCAGTCCCGCACGATCCGGCTCCCCGTCCACCTGGTGGAGGAGCTCGGCCGGATACGCCGGGTGCAGCGCGAGTTCAACCGTGAGCACGGCCGGGAGCCGGAGCACGCGGAGATCGCGGCCGAGCTGGACTCCACGCCGGAGCGCGTGGGTGACGTCCTGGACTGGGCCCGTGACCCGGTCAGCCTCAACATGTCCGTGGACGACGAGGGCGAGACGCAGTTCGGCGACCTGCTGGAGGACACCTCCGCGGTCTCGCCCGAGCAGTCCGTGCTCACGCTGCTGCGCAGCGAGGAGCTGGAGGACCTGATCGGCAAGCTCGACAACCGCACGGCGTCCATCATCCGTATGCGGTACGGCATCGAGGACGGTCGCGAGCGGACCCTCACCGAGGTCGGCAAGCAGCACGGGCTCACCCGCGAGCGGATTCGCCAGATCGAGAAGCACGCGCTGCTGGAGCTGAAGCGAATGGCCCACGACACGGGCTTCGACGCTGTCGCCTGACCCCTTCGTCCGGTAACATCCGAAATGGGTCGCTTCGAGTGACCCGCCCCGAGCTGAGTCCCGGCGCCCACCCCCCCCCTGGCGCCGGGGCTCATTCCTTTGTGCCCGGGACTCCTCGCCTCCGGTCCTCCCGCGTCCGCTTTGGTCTTCCCGCGGCCGGGTTCTCCCGGGTCCGGGCGTCAGCGGGCCGCCGCGCGGGTCAGACGGGCGCCGAGCCGGGCCAGGTGGTCCACCAGCTGCGGCGGCTCGTGCACGGTGAACTCGCAGTCCACCAGCGCCAGCCGCAGCGCCACCCACTCCAGCGAATCGGCGAGCACCGCCCGCAGCCGGCAGTGGTCCTCCCCGGCCCGTTCCAGCGGGCCGATCGACCCCGGCAGGCGCGCGGAGACGAATTCCGCCGGAGCCGCGAAGGTGACGTCCACCGCCAGCTCCGGCTGCCGCCGGGCGATGGAACCGGCGAGGAACTCCGCCGCGTCCCCGGTGGGCAGCTCGCGCGGCGTGAAGCGGGCCCCGGTCGCGTACGGCTCGCTGACCCGGTCGACCCGGAACGTGCGCCAGTCCTCGCGCCCCAGGTCGTACGCGACGAGGTACCACCGCCACCCCGTGCTCACCAGCCGGTACGGCTCGGCCTCCCGCTTCGTCCCGGTGCCGTCGCCCGCACGGTACGCGAACCGCAGCCGCTCCTTCCCGGTGACCGCGGCCGCCATCACCGTCAGTGTCCGCGGATCCACGGTCGAGCCGTCGCCCCTGGCCAGCGGCATCGTCGCGTTCTGCAGGGTCGAGACCCGGTGTCGCAGCCGGGACGGCAGCACCTGCTCCAGCTTCGCCAGCGCCCGCACGGACGCCTCGTCCACCCCCTCGATGGCGTGCCCCGCCCCCGCCCGCAGCCCCACCGCGATGGCCACCGCCTCCTCGTCGTCGAGGAGCAGCGGCGGCATCGCGGCGCCCGCGACGAGCCGGTAGCCGCCGACCGAACCGCGCGTGGCCTCGACCGGATAGCCCAGCTCGCGCAGCCGGTCGATGTCGCGGCGGATGGTGCGAGGGCTGACGTCGAGCCGCTCCGCCAGCTCGCTGCCGGGCCACTCGCGGGGGGTCTGGAGGAGCGACAGCAGGTTCAGCAGTCTTGCCGGGGTGTCGGTCATGGCCAGCCTTCCGCCGGTGTCTCGGGCATCCATGGATCGGACGTGCGGTGTGTCGGACGTGCAGTGTGCCGGGCGCCCGAGTGCCGGACGCCGTGTGCCGGGCATGCGGTGTGTCGGGTGTCCGTGTGCCGGGCGTCCGTGAATCGGCGGCCCGCACGCCGGCCGTCCGGTGTGTCGGGCGTCCCACCAGGATGACGGCTCATTGGGTCACGACCTGACCTAATGGCTGTTTAAGTTCTTCACATGACTTCCTCCCCATCTCTGTCGTCCGCTCCATCCGGACCCGTGGCGTCCCCGGACCCCTCGGACCGGCGGCGCTGGTTCGCGCTCGCCATCGTGATGACCGCGGCCTTCATGGACCTGGTCGACGTCACGATCGTCAACATCGCCATACCGAGCATCCGGGAGGACACCGGAGCCTCGTTCACCTCGATCCAGTGGATCACCGCCGGATATGCCCTGGCCTTCGCGGCGGGTCTGATCACCGGCGGCCGGCTGGGCGACATCCACGGCCGCAAGCGGCTGTTCCTCATCGGCATCGGCGGCTTCACCGTGGCCTCCGCGCTCTGCGGGTTCGCCTCCGGTCCGGAGATGCTGGTCGCCTCCCGCATCCTCCAGGGCGGCACCGCCGCGCTGATGGTCCCGCAGGTGCTGTCGATCGTGCACGCCACCTTCCCCGCGCACGAGCGCGGCAAGGTCTTCGGCCTCTTCGGCGCGATCGTCGGCCTCGGCGCGGTCTCCGGCCCGCTGCTGGGCGCACTGCTCACCGAGTGGAACATCGCCGGTCTCGAATGGCGGCCGATCTTCCTGATCAACCTGCCCGTCGGTATCGCGGGCCTGATCCTCGGCCGCAAGTTCATCACCGAGTCCAAGGCCCCGAAGGCGCTCCGGCTCGACCTCGTCGGCGTCTTCCTGGTGACCCTCGGGATGCTCATGCTGATCTACCCGCTGACTCGCGGCCACGAGCTGGGCTGGCCGCTGTGGGGCCACCTGTCGATGGTGGGTAGCCTGCTGGTCTTCCTGGTGCTGGTGCTGTTCGAGCGGGCCAAGGCGCGCAAGGACGGATCGCCGTTGATCGAGCTGGAGCTGTTCCGAGTCAAGAGCTTCGCCGCGGGTATCGCCGTGCAGCTGACCTTCGGAATCGGGCTCGGCATCTTCTTCCTGGTCTGGACGCTCTACATGCAGACGGGCCTCGGCTGGAGCGCGCTGCGGGCCGGCCTGACCGGTGTGCCGTTCTCGATCGCCGTCTCGGTCGCCGCTGGAATCTCCGTGCAGAAGCTGGTGCCCCGGTTCGGCCGCAAGGTCCTCCAGACCGGTGCGCTGCTGATGATCACCGGCCTGCTGATCTACATCTGGGAGTCCGACCACTACGGCATGGCGATCACGTCCTGGCAGATGATCCTGCCGCTGGTCGTCATGGGGCTCGGCATGGGCCTGATCGTGGCGCCGCTGACCGACGCGGTCCTGTCCGGGGTGCCCAAGGAGCACTCCGGCTCGGCCTCCGGGCTGATCAACACCATGCAGCAGATGGGCAACGCGCTCGGGCTCGGGCTGGTCTCGGTCGTCTTCCTCGGGGCGATCGGTGACCGGCTGACGCCGCAGCAGGTGGGCCCGGCGTTCGCGGAGGCGTTCCGCCACTCGCTGTGGTGGGTGGCCGGAGTGCTCGCGGTGATCTTCCTGCTGATGTTCGCGCTGCCCGCACGGCCGCGCCAGCACCTGGAGGCCGGCGACGAGCCCGCCGGGACCACGACAGGAACCGGGACCGCGACAGGAGCCGGGACCGCGACAGGAGCCGGGTCCCCGGTCGCGGCCGGTGCTCCGGCGGACGCCGGTGACGGCGCCGGGGACGTCAAGCAGGCCGCGCTGACCCCCTGACCGGTCACCCCGCCACTGCGACGGAACACGGTGCCCGCACCCCGCCCCGGGGTGCGGGCACCGCCGCGTCCGGGCGGGGTACGGGCCGGCCGATGTGCGTACGGGTGCGGTTCAGCCGATGTGCGTACGGTTCTCCATCACTCCGCGCGCGGTGTCCTCGTCCCCGTACACCTCGCACATGTGACGGCCGTCCGGCGTGGCCGTGTGCTCGATCTCCCAGAGGCTCGTCTCGCTGCCGTCGAGCAGCAGGAAGGCGTGCTCGTACAGCGTGAATCCGGCGTCCCGCCCGTCCACCCGGCAGTGGCGGCCGCAGACCTGGGTGATGTGGTGGGCGAAGGCCGCGCGCAGCAGCCGGGCGGTCTCCTCGCCGGGGCCGTCGCTGTTCTCCGCGCGGCGCAGGACACGGCGGGCGTGGTCCGCGGAGTTGTCCGGGGCGTACTCCCGGGGGAGCGGGGCCGGGGGAGTCGCCATCAGGAGCGTGAGCGCCTCCAGGTCGGCCTGGGGCGTGTCGTCCGCGAACAGCGGGACGTCGCCGAAGCTGCCCGCCAGCCGGGCCGCGGCGACCTTGGCATCGGCCTCGTCGTCGTACAGCTCGTGGTGGGTGAGGCCGGGCTCCGTGCGCGCCTGCGGGTCGGCCGTGCTCCGCGGCCCGCCGTGCACCAGCTCCCACAGGCTGAGCGCCGTGCCGTCGGACAGGAGGTACGTGTGCCGATAGGTCTCGCGGTGGAGCACGGAACTGTGGTGCGAGGAGTGCAGGGTACTGCTGTGGGCGAGCGCGGTACCGAGTCTCTCGACCGTGCTGTCGGGCAGGTCGAAAGAGTTGAGTGCCCGTCGCAGGAGTCGGTCGAGGTGCTGCTCGGTTGTCTCGTACGGATCGCTCAAGGTGCTGTCTCCAGGCCGTTGCCGCGTGTTACTTGCTGCGTGCTTAACGTAGTCCCTGGGTCTGACATCGTGACCGGGGTTCGGAAAAACGTATGGCACGGACAGATGGTTCCTGACGGTTCGTCCGAACTTCTGAACTTCCTTATCCGGCTGGTGAGTCGGGGGCCGGTGGGCCGTCCGTCGGAGCGGGCGAGGAGCGCGGTCGTATGCCGTACAGATCGGTGTACGAGGGGTAACAGCCGCCTTTGGGACGGGCGTCGACACCCCGGGCCGCGCGAGCGGCCTTCACGATGGCGCGCGCCAGCACCTCCGCACCGGCCGCCAGCAGCTCGTTGAGCGCGACCGGATCGCGCGCGTCGAGCGGACGGGCGCCGGTGGCCAGCGCGAAGACGGTGTCCCCGTCGGTGAGCAGATGCACCGGGCGCACGGCGCGCGCGAGCCCGTCGTGCGCCGTGCCCGCGAGCTTCTGCGCCTGGGCCCGGGTGAGGTCGGCGTCCGTGGCGACCACGGCGAGCGTGGTGTTGAGCGGCGGCCGGGCGTCTGCCTCCCGCAGCTCGGCCAGGCGTCGCTCCGCCGCGCGCAGCACCTCGGGCGCCGGGTGGTGCGCCGGTGCTCCGACGGCGCCGTACTCCCCGTACAGCACGCCGGTACGCGGATCGACCACCGAGCCCGCCGCGTTCACCACCGTGAGCGCGGCCACCGTGATCCCGGAGGGCAGCCGGACGCTCGCCGTGCCCGTGCCGCCCTTGAGTCGACCGGCGACCGCCCCGGTCCCGGCCCCCACGCACCCCTCGGCGACCGGCATCCCCGGTCCGGTCCCCGCCGCGTCCTCCACCGCCGCGCGGCCCGTCACCGCATCCGGGCGGGCCCACCAGTCACCGCCCCGCCCCAGGTCGAAGAGGCAGGCGGCGGGGACCACCGGCACCACCTGCGCAGGACCGGGGCCGACCCGCACCCCGCGCCCCCGCTCCTCCAGCCAGGCCATCACGCCGGACGCCGCGTCCAGCCCGTACGCACTGCCGCCGGTCAGGACCACGGCGTCGATCCGCTGCACCAGATTGCGCGGATCGAGCGCGTCCGTCTCCCGGGTGCCGGGGCCGCCGCCGCGCACGTCGACCGCCGCGACCACGCCGCCCTCGGGGGCCAGGACCACGGTGGTACCGCTCAGCGCACCCTCGCCGGGCACCCGGGCGTGACCCACGCACAGCCCCGCGACATCGGTCAGCGCGTCGAGCGGCCCGGCACCGGCAGGTCCCGCGCCGGGAGAGGCCGTATCGAGCGGACCGGCGCCGGGAGGCCACGCGTGGGGCGGCCCGGCGTCGGCGGGCTCAGGGTCGGCCGGTCCGGCATCGGCGGGCGTCGCGTCGGCCGGTCCGGCATCCGGCCGGGCGGCGCGCTCCAGCGGCTCCCGGGGTGCTTCCGTCATCCGCATGCTCCTTCGCCGCACCGGCCCTGCTCGTACGCCGCGCTCAGCCCGCCGCCACGGAACGCCGGGACAGCAGCACCCCGACGGCCACCGCCGCCGCGGCCACCAGACCGGCCGCGAGCACCGCCCACCCGCCGACGAACGTGCAGGCCAGGATGGCCGCGGCGGCCACGGGGAGCGGCAACTGCTCCGCGAGGTCACGCTTGAAGTGGCGGGCGTGCAGCGCCCATACCGTCAGCAGGAAGAGCGCGGAGGGGATGGTCACCGCGGCGGCGGCCACCGTGGTCGGGATGTGGGCCTTGCCCACGGCCTCCTCCACCGAGACCTCGATGCCCGCGCCGATGGCCGCCGCGGAACCGAGGATCAGATAGTGCCCGTACCCCCAGATGAACGCTTCCCTGCTGCCGCGCAGGTAGTCATGGATCGGCACGGCGAAATAGATCCACCAGGCGGAGAAGACGATCAGCAGCCCGCCCGCGGCGATCGGCAGCAACTCACCGAGCGCGTCGTGCTCGTCCAGGGCCTCCTGCACCGCGACCGTGGCCGACGCGATCGACTCGCCCAGCACGATGATCGTGAACAGCCCGTACCGCTCACCGATGTGATGCGGGTGCCAGCTCGTCGACCGGTCGCGCTCGGCGATCGCCGGAACGGCCACCTCCGCGGCCACGAGCACGACGAAGACGGTGCCCCGGGCCCAGGCCGGGGCGTCACCGGGCAGGAACAGCATGGCGATCCAGCCCAGCTGCACCACCGAGATCCCGGCCGCGTACCGCTGCGCGACGCGCCGCTCGGAGCCCTGGGTGCAGCGCGCGGCACGCAGCCACTGACTGGTCAGCGCGAGCCGCATCACCACGTACCCGGCGACGACGACCGTCCAGTTCCCCGCGTCGAAGGCGCGCGGCACCCCGGCGGCGAGGATGAGCACCCCGGTGATCTGGACCAGCGTCACGACGCGGTACAGCGGGTCGTCGGTGTCGTACGCCGAGGCGAACCAGCTGAAGTTGACCCAGGCCCACCAGATCGCGAAGAAGACGGCCGCGTAGCCGCCGATCCCGGTCAGGGGGTGGTCCCCGACGACGGCATGGACCAGCCGCGCGCCGGCCTGGGACACCGCGACGACGAAACAGAGGTCGAAGAAGAGCTCCAGCGGCGTCGACACGCGGTGCTTCTCGGTACGGCTGCGAGCCGTCATGACGGGCATGGCAGACAGCACACCAGAAGCGCTCCGGGAACGCCGGACGGGGTACGCCCCGGACGGACGAACCGTTCACCCGGCCGATCCGTAAAACAGGAGCAACCGTTGCATACGGACCTACGTTGACGGGGTGACCGAGCCGCCAGCAGCCTCCGCCGCCCCCGACCCCGCACCTGCCGAAGGCCCCCGGGCCACCACCCCGCGCACCACCGGCCCGTACGCCACCGGCTCCCGCTCCGTCACCGCCCGCGCGACCGCGGCCGGGGTCGTCGTCGCCGCGCTGCTGGTCCTGGCGATCGTGTTCGGCAGCCGACTGCTGGAGAACTTCGACTCCGCCCTCCTCCCGTACGCCGTCGCCACCGTCTTCCTCGCCTTCGGTGTCGCCTACCGCTACACGGTCTGGGTGTCCGCCCCCGGCGCCCGGAGGCTGTTCGTACAGGGCCGGCGGAGCTTCTTCTCCGCGGCCAACTTCCGCAAGGCGCCCACCGCGCTGCCCCGGATGATCGCCACCTACCTCGGCTTCCAGAAATTCCTCGGCGCCCGCTCGCACGCCCGCTGGGCCGCCCACCAGCTGATCTTCTGGGGCTGCGTCCTCGCCGCGCTGATCACCTTCCCGCTGACCTGGGGCTGGTTCACCTTCACCTCCGGCAGCGGCTCGGGGCCCGGCTACGAGATGCGTGTCTGGGGCTTCAGGATCATCGGATTCGACTCCCTGTCCGTCCTGGGCTGGCTGATGTTCCACGGCCTGGACATCGCCGCCGTGCTCGTCATCCCCGGCGCCTCGTACTTCCTGTGGCGCCGGATGAAGGACCGCGGCGCCATCACCGGCCAGCGCTTCGGCTACGACCTGGTGCCGCTGATCGCGCTCGTCGTCATCTCGGTGACCGGCCTGCTGCTCACCTTCTCCTCGATCTTCCTGCACGGCGGCGGTTACCAGTTCCTGGCGGTCCTCCACATGGTGTCGGTGGTGTTCACCCTCATCTACATCCCGTTCGGGAAGTTCTTCCACATCGTCCAGCGCCCGGCCGCGGTCGGCATGCAGCTGTTCAAGTACACCGCCCGGCGGGACGAGGAGGTCCTCGGCTGCCGCCGCTGCGAGGAGCCCATCGACACCGGCCCCTACGTCGAGAACCTCCGCGGCACCATGCGCGACCTCGGCCTCGGCTTCGACGAGTGGGCCGAGTACTGCCCGCGCTGCAAGCGGGTACTGCGCGGCAGCGCCTACCTCTCCCAGGTGAAGAAGGGCTACAAGTGACCGCGGACCCGCGTGCGGCCGCCCCCGGCGCCACCGCCCCCCGTACGGACGTCCCGCTCGACCCGTCCCTCGCCCCGCCCGGCACCCGGGCCTTCCGCGACGCCGGAAGCATCCCCGCCGACCGGTGGCACGCCGACCAGGAGGGCGAGACGCTGGTCCCCACCCACTGCTGCTTCTGCGGAGTGCAGTGCGGGATGTATCTGCGCGTCGACCGCGGCGGCAAGGTCTTCGGCGTCGAACCGCGCAACCACGACATCAACCGGATGCGCCTCTGCCCCAAGGGCATCAACGCGTATCAGCAGGTCAACCACCCCGACCGGCTCACCGCCCCGCTGCTGCGCCGCTCCCGCGACGAAACGTTCCGCGAGGTCTCCTGGGAGGAGGCGCTCGACTTCACCGTCTCCGAGATCAGACGCATCCAGCAGAGCTACGGCAACGACGCCTTCGGGCTCCTCGGCGGCGCCAGCCTCTTCTCCGAGAAGACCTATCTGGTCGGCAAGTTCGCCCGGGTCGCCCTCAAGTCCCGGCACGTCGACTACAACGGGCGGCTCTGCATGGTCAGCGCCGCCGGTGCCAACAAGCTCGCCTTCGGCATCGACCGGGCCGGGAACCCCTTCTCCGACATCCTGCTCACCGACTGCCTGCTGATCGCGGGCTCCAACATCGGCGAGTGCTTCCCCGTGATGACGCAGTACGTGTGGGGAGCCCGGGACCGCGGGGCGAGCCTGATCGTGGTCGACCCGCGGGAGACCGCGATCGCCCGCACCGCCGACATCCACGTCGCCCTCAGGCCCGGCACCGACTCGGCGTTCTTCAACTCCGTCCTCCACGTCGTCGTCGAGGAGGGGCTCACCGACGAGGCCTACCTCGCCGCCCACGCCACCGGCTGGGCGGAGGTGAAGGCCAAGGTCGCCGAGTATCCGCCGGCCCGCGCCGCCGAGATCTGCGGCATCCCCGCCGAACAGATCGTGCGGGTCGCCCGCACCTTCGCCCGCGCGCCCAGGGCCATGGCCTGGCACGCCCGGGGCATCGAGCACCACTCGCAGGGCGTCGAGAACTGCCTCAGCGTGATCAACCTCTGCACCGCCACCGGCCACATCGGGAAACCCGGCGCCGGCTACGGCACCATCACCGGCCAGGGCAACGGACAGGGCGGCCGGGAACACGGGCAGAAGGCCGACCTCCTCCCCGGCGGCCGCTCGATCACGAACGAGGAGCACCGCAGACAGATCTGCGAGATCTGGGGCATCGAGGAGTCCGAACTCCCGCCCGCCGGAACCTCGATGATGGAAATGGTCTGGCAGATGCAGCGCGGCGAGATCCGCGGTCTGATCGGCATCTGCAACAACCCCTTCGTCTCCCTCCCCAACTACCGGGTGGTCAAGGACGGGTACGACGCCACGGAATTCCATGCCCAGTTCGACTTCTTCCTCTCCGAGACCGCCGCCAACGCCCATGTCGTCTTCCCCGTCACCACCTGGGCGGAGGACGAAGGGGTGATGGCCAACGCCGAGGCCCGGGTCGTCAAGCACAACAAGGCCCAGGACCCGCCGCCCGGCGTACGCACCGACACCTGGGTGATGTGCGAACTCGCCAGACGTCTCGGCGCGGGCGACAAATTCGCCTTCGCCGACTCCCGCGCGGTCTTCGACGAACTGCGGACCGCCTCCGCGGGCACCGTCAACGACTACTACGGCATCACCTACGAGCGGCTGGAGGAGACCGGCGGAATCGCCTGGCCCTGCCCCGCCACCGACCACCCCGGCACCCCCCGGCTCTTCGAGGACGGGAAGACCTACCACCCCGACGGCAGGATCCACCTCCAGGTCGTCGAGTGGCACGCCCCGATGGATCCGTACGACGAGGCGTACCCCATGTCCCTCACCACGGGACGGACCGTCGCCCACTTCCTCTCCGGCAACCAGACCCGCCGGCTCGGCGCCCTCGTCGAACAGACCCCGCGCCCCTGGGCCGAGCTCCATCCCTCCCACGGCTTCCGCAACGGAGAACCGGTCCGCGTCATCACCCGGCGCGGCAGCGAGGTGTTCCCCGCACTGGTCACCGAGGCGATCCGCCCCGACACCGTCTTCATCCCGTACCACTGGCCGGTCCCCACCGCCGCCAACGCCCTGACCATCGACGCCCTCGACCCCCGCTCCAAGATCCCCGAGTACAAGGTGTGCGCCTGCCGCATCGAGCACGCGGGGACGATCGACGAGGTCCCCGCACCCCCCGTCGCACCCGGCCACGTCGCTTGTCCGGAGACCCAGGTCTCCCGCACCGACCCGCTGCCGCCCACCTCCCCGCAGGGACGCGGCACCTCGGAGAGGAGCTGAACGCCCATGATGGGCCGAACGATCTTCATCGACCCCGGTCGCTGCATCGGCTGCCAGGCCTGTGTCTCCGCCTGCCGGGAGTGCGACTCGCACCGCGGCAAATCGATGATCCACCTCGACTACACCGACGAGGGCCATTCCGTCGCCTCCCTTCCCACGGTCTGCATGCACTGCGAGGACCCGGTCGCCCCGTGCGCCGAGGTCTGCCCCGCCGACGCGATCCTGGTGACCGCCGACGGCGTGGTCCAGCAGGCCGACACCACCCGCTGCATCGGCTGCGCCAACTGCGTCAACGCCTGCCCCTTCGGCGTACCGAAGATCGACCTCGGGGCGAAGCTGCAGATGAAGTGCAACCTCTGCTACGACCGCACCGCCCACGGCCTCGCCCCCATGTGCGCGACCGTCTGCCCGACCGGAGCCCTGTTCTACGGGACCCTCGAGGAACTCCAGGCCGAGCGCCCCGGCGTCCAGGTCGCCGACTCCTTCACCTTCGGCCGGAGCGAGGTGCGCACCGGAGTGGCCATGGTCGTGCCCGCCGACCGGGTCCGGTGGCCGGTCCCCGGCGGCCTGCCCGTCGTCGAGATCAACGGGAAGGACGTCCGCCGATGAGCGTCACCGACCAGCCGCCCGCCGGCGACCCGCGCGAGGCCCTGCACGACCGGATCGCCGCCGACTCCCTCACCACCCGGCGCGACTACCTCCGGATCGTGACGACCGTCTCCGGCGGGCTTGCCGTCGGCGGCCTCGGCGTGGCCTGCGGAATCCTGCCGCGGCACGGCGAGCCCGAGGGCGCCGGGGCGCCCGCGCCCAAGCGGATCGCCGCCCAGCTCCTGCCCGGGGAGTCCCTCGCCTTCCGCTACCCGCAGGAGGAGGACCGGGCGGTCGCCGTGCGGCTGGACGACGGCACCCTCGTCGGCTACTCCGCGATCTGCACCCACCTCGCCTGCGCCGTGCTGTGGCGCAAGGACCGCGGTGCCGAGGGAGAGCTGTACTGCCCCTGCCACGAGGGAATCTTCGACGCCCGCACCGGCGAGGTCACCGCCGGGCCGCCGCCCCGGCCGCTGCCCAAGGTGGTGCTCGCCGAACAGCCCGACGGGAGCATCTGGGCGGTGGGCACGACGCGCTCGGGCGAGAGCGTCCAGCACGGACTGTGCCGTCAGCTCGGGGAGGACCGCCCGGACCTCGCCTCCCGGATCGGCTGCCCGGCCGTACGGGACGGCGGCGCGGAGGCGCCCGCGCGCACCACCGCCGAGACCCCCGGCAGGCCCTCATGACCGACACCCCGCAGCCCGGGAGCCCGCAGCCCGGGAACCCGCAGGCGGGAAGCCTTCACTCCGGCGGCCCGCAGTACCCGGAGTACCACCCGGGCAGTGCCCGCCCCGAACTGAACCGCCCCGTCCACGAGCGCTACCCGCAGATCCGGGCCACCAGTGGCTACGGCGATCCCCGGGTCCGCCACACCGGTCCCGGCCCCGGAGCGGGCACCGACCAGGAACCCGAGCGGTCCTCGAAGCTGACGGCCCGGCTGACCCTCGCCATGACCGTGGTCATCGGCCAGCTCTGGGGCCTGACCGTCGTCATCGACGCGTGGATGGAGGGCCACACCGCCACCGCCTGGTGGGGCGCGGGCTTCCTCTGCCTGTCGTTCCTCGTCGTCCTCGGGCTCTGGCTGATCGACCCGAAGGACCGCTGACCGCCGCCGCCGTACCCTTTATGTATGAGTACCGCCCCCGCCCCCGGCCCGCGTGATCCGAAGCGGCAGCCGGGACCGAAACCGAAACCGGCTCTGGTCTTCGACGATCCGCTGGACCAGCAGTCCTCGGACGATACGGACCAGGGGTGGGGCGAGCGGGCCCCGGCAGGTGGCAGCGCCGCCGATCTGGCGCGCTTCCTCGACGAGAAGCCGCCCCACCACATCTGATCTCCTGCCCCGTGGTGGTCCGGCAGCGCTGCTGCCCGCGCCCGCGACGCGGGCCTCAGCCCGTCGGACCGCCGCGCTGTGCGACCAGGGCGTCGCGGATCTCCTTCAGCACCTCCAGCTCGCTCACCTCCAGCGTCTCCTGGACGCCGTCCTTCGCGGCCTGCATCGCCGCCCGCTTGGCGAGGTACCTCGACATCGGCAGGATCAGCAGGAAGTAGACGACCGCGGCCGTGATCAGGAAGCTGAGCGCGGCACTGAGCACCGAGCCCCACAGGATGCGGATGCCCTCGGTCGCCTCGCCCGTCTTCGGGTCCGTCACGCAGGGCCCTTTGAGGCAGGAGCTGTAACTCTCCAGATCCTTGGTGCCGAACGCGCCGACCAGCGGATTGATCACGCCCTTGACGAACGCGTTCACGATCTGGGTGAACGCGGCGCCGATGACGACGGCGACCGCCAGATCGATCACGTTGCCGCGTGTCAGGAAGGCTTTGAACCCTTCCAGCAGGCTGACCTTCTTCTTCTCGCTCACGGATGGGCCTTCCTTCGCGTGTGCCGTAGGCAGAGCAAACTCGTGTGCAACTTACGGCAGTAAGCGGAGAAAACGCCCAATTCCGACCCTCGTTAAGGTGACTTGATCGGTCGTCAGTACGAATGCGAGTCAGCACAGGGTCACCGCCAGCGGGGACGAGACGGCCGCACCCGCCAGGGCGGTGGCCGTGTCCCGGGGGACGGACAGCACGATCAGCGCGCCGTCCTGCGTGCCACCCTCGGCCGGGGACGGCGGAACCTCCCTGACCAGCGCGCCCTTCGCCAGCACCCGGGCTCCGGTCCCGCTCCCGGGCCCCGCCCGCCCGGCGGCGATCACGTCCACATGGTCACCGGGACGCAGGAGGCGCACCGCCCCCGCATCCGCGATCCGGACCGGCGCGGAGACCTGCCGCGCCGGCCGCCGGGCCCGCTCCGGCACCTCCCCGGCTCCGCTTCGGGCTCCCGCCCCGTACGCGGCCGGGCCGCCCGGGACCGTACCGCCGCCACCCGGCCCCGTGGCACCGAGCACGGCGGCCGTCAGGGCCAGCCCGGCGGCCAGGGCCCGACGCTGCCGCCACACGACCTGCCGCAGCCGCCGCCCGCCGCCCCCGCCTCCACCACGCACCCGCAGCGGCCCGAAGGCGGGCACCGCACGGTTCGGCGGCGCCGCGAAGGGAGCGGGCGGCGACACGGAAGGAACGGGGAAAGAAGCCGCGGAAGGAGTGGAGAAAGGAGCAGCGGAAGGAACGGGGGAAGAAGCCGCGGAAGAGGCGGAGAAAGGTGCGGAGAAAGGTGCGTCGGAGCGAGGAGGGGAAGAGGCAGCGGGCCGCGAAGCCGGGGAGGACGGGAGCATGATCGGACCACCTGTCGCGAGGAGAGCCGGACGGACCCCCTCACGATTCACCGTCCGCACGATCCCCGCCGGAGCCTGTGGACGCCGACGGCGTTGTGGACAACGCCGTCACCCACTCACGCCACGGCGGCCACCCCGGCCCCGGAGCAGCGCTCCCCGGCCCCACCCCGGCACTCCCCGGACCCGCGCTCCCCGGCCCCGGACTACGGCAGCTCGAACCCCGGATCCATGCCGTCCAGCGCGCGCGAGCAGGGGCAGTCCCGGTCCGCCTCCGTCGGCAGCGCGGCGACCACGTCGAAGAGCACCGAGCGCAGCCGGCCCACATTGGCCGCGAACACCTCCAGCACCTCCGCGTGCGAGACCCCCTCGCCGGCCTCCGCGCCCGCGTCCAGGTCCGTCACCAGCGTCGTCGTCGTGTAGCAGAGGCCCAGCTCACGGGCGAGGACGGCCTCCGGGTGACCGGTCATGCCGACCACCGACCAGCCCATCGCCGCATGCCAGCGCGACTCCGCCCGGGTCGAGAAGCGCGGCCCCTCGACGACCACCAGCGTCCCGCCGTCCACCGCCTCCCAGCCCGCCGCCCGCGCCGCCGTCAGCGCGGCCCGGCGTCCCTCGGGGCAGTACGGGTCGGCGAAGCCCAGGTGCAGCACGTTCGGCCGCACGCCGTCGGCCCGGGGCTCCCCGTCGTAGAAGGTCTGCGTCCGGCTCTTGGTGCGGTCCACCATCTGATCGGGGACCAGCAGGGTGCCCGGCCCGTACTCCGGGCGCAGGCCGCCCACCGCACACGGGCCGAGAACCTGGCGCACCCCGACGGAGCGCAGCGCCCACAGGTTGGCCCGGTAGTTGATGCGGTGCGGCGGCAGGTGGTGGCCGCGGCCGTGGCGGGGGAGGAAGGCGACCCGGCGGCCGCCGACCTCGCCCAGGAAGAGGGAGTCGCTCGGTTGCCCGTACGGGGTGTCCACACGGACCTCCGTCACGTCCTCCAGGAAGGAGTACAGGCCCGAACCGCCAATGACACCGATCTCTGCGTTCGACATGCGATCACAGTATCGGCGCCGGAAACGCGAGGAGCCCCGGCCGAAGGAATCGGCCGGGGCTCCCCGGAAAGAGAGCGAGGCGAGTGGCTCAGGCGGCCGACGTACCGCTCGTCGAGGACGACGACGAGGACGCGGTGGACGTCGACGTCGAGGAGGACGAGGCGGAAGAGGACGTCGACGACGACCCGGAGTCGGACGAGCCGGAACCGGACGTCTTCGACGAGGACGAGGCCGGCGTGCTGCTCGACGAGGAGCCACGGCTGTCGTTCCGGTAGAAGCCGGAGCCCTTGAAGACGATGCCGACCGCCGAGAACACCTTCTTCAGGCGTCCGTCGCAGCTCGGGCACACGGTGAGGGCGTCATCGGTGAACTTCTGCACCGCCTCGAGGCCCTCGCCACATTCGGTGCACTGGTACTGATAGGTCGGCACTTGCTCCTCCTGGCACTCTGACTCAATGAGTGCTAACGACGCTCCATACTGACGTATTCCGCTGCATCAGTCCACCGTGACCGGCTTCCGGTGACCGATCCCACGTGCCACGGTCCGCCCGTGGGGGGCCGGAACCAGCCGTGAACGCAGCCCCGCCAGGGTGGCCAGCGCCAGGACCGTGGCGACCAGGGGCACCACGAATCCGGTGCTCGCCCCGTGGGCGTCCGCGAGCCGCCCGGCCACCGTCACCGCGGCCGCCTGGCCGAGCGCCACCGAGCCCGTGAGCCAGGTGAACGCCTCGGTCCGGGCGGACCCCGGCACCAGCGCCTCGACCAGCGTGTACCCGCTGATCAGGGCCGGGGCGATGGAGAGGCCCACCAGCAGACCGAGCCCGGCCAGCAGCGGCACCGAGTGCACGGCCCACAGCCCGGACGCGGTCAGGGTCAGCGCCGCGTACCCGGCGAGCAGACGGCGGCGCGGCCCGCTCTTCCAGGCGATGGCGCCGCAGGCGATCCCGGCGAGCATGTTGCCCGCCGCGAAGACCCCGTACAGCAGCCCGTTGGCGCCCGGGCGGCCGATCTCCTCGGCGAAGGCGGTCAGCGAGACCTGCATGCCGCCGAAGACCGCGCCGATGCCGAGGAAGGCCACCGCGAGCACCCGTACACCCGGTACGGACAGGGCGGAGGCGTGCCGCTCGGCGGGGTTGGACGCGGCGGCGCGCACCGCCGGCTGGGTGCGGTGCTGCGCGGCGAAGAGCAGACCGCCCGCCAGGGTCAGCGCCGCTTCGGTGACCAGTCCGGCCGCCGGGTGCACGCCGGTGCACAGCGCGGTGGCGAGCACCGGGCCGATGACGAAGGTGAACTCGTCCGTCACCGATTCGAAGGCGGCCGCGGTGGGCAGCAGCGGCGAGGCCTCACGCCCCGGCGCCGCCCCCAGCAGTGCCGCCCAGCGGGCCCGCACCATCGGCCCGACCTGCGGAACGGACGCGCCCGTGGGCACGGCCGCCAGGAACAGTGCCCACAGCGGCGCACCGGCCAGCGCCAGCGCGGTCAGCGCCGACACGGAGGCCGCGTGCACCAGGACGCCGGGCAGCAGCACGGCGCGCTGCCCGAAGCGGTCGGCGAGCTTGCCGGTCTGCGGCGCGAACAGCGCCATGGAGACGCCGGTCACGGCGGCGACGGCGCCCGCGCTGCCGTACGAGCCGGTCGTGTGCTGGACCAGGAGCACGATGCCGATGGTCAGCATCGCGAAGGGCTGCCGGGCGGCGAAGCCCGGGAGAAGAAATGTCCACGCACCCGGGGTGCGCAGCAACTGCCCGTATCCGGGGCGGTCGGTGACCGTGGACGCCACGGTCCATGCCTTTCTGCCGCCTGGTGGCCGGGCCCCCGCGGGCCGTCGGCACGGGGCGCCGACGGGCTCGTACGGGTGCTGCCGAGAGCTGTCCTCTTCGCGCGGAACTGCGGTAGATGCCGGGCGCTCAGCAGAGGCGGAGGACGCCACGACCGCCATACGGTCGCGCCAGCTCTGCGTCAGGCAGAGTTGGTCGTTCGGGTTGGTCGATCGGGCCGCGCGCCCCCGGGCCGGGGACGGACGGCTTCCTTCATGCTACAGGCAGGTGTCCTTGTGAACCTGTGAATGTGTGCGGGGAACCCTGCCCGCACCGAGGAACCCTGGCCGTGCCGAGGGGTGCCCCTGCCCGTGTCGACGGGCCGGGAACCCCGCCCGTCCCGGCGGCCGGGGTGTTTCAGAGGTGGGCCTTGGGCGGTCCGCCGGATCCCAGCCAGCCCGCGAGCTTGCCGCCCTCGCCGACCGCGCGCAGCCGTTCCTCCGTCGCGTCGCGCACCGGATCGGTGGTCACGACCAGCAGCTCGTCGCCGCGCCGCAGCACCGTCGAGGGGGCGGGGACGAAGCTCTTCCCGTCGCGTACGACCAGGGTGACGGCGGCCCCGGACGGCAGCCGCAGCTCGCCGACCTCCACACCGTGCATCTTCGACCGGCCGGGGATCGCCACCGACAGCAGATGGCCGCGCAGCCGCTCCAGCGGCGCCGACTCGATGCCCAGGTCGGCGGCCTCGGCCGGGTCGTCGGCGATCTTCAGGGCCTTCGCCAGCCAGGGCAGGGTCGGCCCCTGGATCAGGGTGTAGACGACGACGAGGACGAAGACGATGTTGAAGATCCGGGTGGAGCCCTCGACCCCGGCGACCATCGGAATGGTCGCCAGGATGATCGGTACGGCGCCGCGCAGCCCCGCCCAGGACATCAGCGCCTTCTCCTGCCAGGGCAGCCGGAACGGCGCCAGCGAGATGAAGACCTCCAGCGGGCGCGCGACCACGGTCAGCACCAGGCCCACGACGACCGCGGGCCAGAAGTCGTCGAGCAGGTCGTGCGGGGTGACCAGGAGGCCGAGCAGGACGAACATCCCGATCTGGGCCAGCCAGCCGAGCCCGTCGGCGAAGCCGCGGGTGGCGGGCCAGTGCGGCAGCTTGGCGTTTCCGAGGATCATCGCGGCCAGGTAGACGGCCAGGAAGCCGCTGCCGTGGACCAGGGCGCCCGCCGCGTACGCGGACACCGCGATCGCCATCACGGCGATCGGGTAGAGGCCGGAGGCGGGGAGCGCCACGCGGCGCAGCCCGAACGAGCCGAGCCAGCCGACGGCGATGCCCATGGCCGCGCCGATGGCGAGCTCCAGGGCTATCTCGCCGACCAGGACGTACCAGCTGTCCACCGGCCCCTTGGTCGAGAAGGCGACGACGAGGATGACCACGGGGGCGTCGTTGAAGCCGGATTCCGCCTCCAGCACACCGGTTATCCGGGCGGGCAGCGGCACCTTGCGGAGCACGGAGAAGACCGCGGCGGCGTCCGTCGACGAGACGACCGCGCCGATGATCAGCGACTGCCGCCAGTCCAGGCCGACCAGATAGTGGGCCCCGGCGGCCGTGACGCCGACGCTGATCGCGACACCTACCAGGGAGAGCACGGCCGCGGCGGGCAGCGCGGGCCGGATCTCCTTCCACTTCGTGCCCAGGCCGCCCTCGGCGAGGATCACGACCAGTGCGGCGTAGCCGATGACCTGGGTCAGTTCCGCGTTGTTGAACGAGACGTCGAAGATGCCGTCCTGTCCCATCACGATCCCGATGCCGAGGTACAGCAGCAGGCTGGGGAGCCCGCTGCGCGACGAGACGCGTACCGCCGCCACCGCGACGAGCAGGACGAGCGAGCAGACGAGCAGGAGTTCGTTGAGCGTGTGGACAGACAGTGGCCGTTCCTTCCCCGCGTGCGCCTGCCGAGTCGTTCGACTCTCGGCATCGGCCGTCGACGGCCGGTACTTCGTTACCTTACCTAATCTTTAACGCTTTCTTGACGGGTTCGGGCATCCGTACGATCGCTATGTCATGCGAGCCATTCCCATACCGCGTCGGAGCCGCTCCGGTCCTGCGCCTATGGTTGCTCCTGCACTCCCAGGACCACCTGCCCCTCGAAGGACAGCGATGCCCGCCAATACCACCGCCTCTTCCGACGCCACCGGTGCTGCCGGTGCGAAGACCGGCCGGAAGAAGGGGCGACGTGCCCGCCTGATCGTCATCGTTCTGGTTCTGGCGCTTGTCGCGGGTATCGGATACGGGGCGTTCTGGTCCGTATCCACCGTGCGGGCCTCCTACCCGCAGACCACCGGCTCGATCAAGCTCGACGGCCTCGGCGCCGATGTCGACGTCAAGCGCGACAGTTACGGCATCCCGCAGCTGTACGCGGACACCGACGCCGACCTCTTCCGCGCCCAGGGCTACGTCCAGGCGCAGGACCGCTTCTGGGAGATGGACGTACGCCGTCACATGACGGCCGGTCGGCTCTCCGAGATGTTCGGCTCCGGGCAGGTCGAGACCGACGCCTTCCTGCGCACGCTGGGCTGGCGCAAGGTCGCGCAGGAGGAGTACGACAAGGTCCTGTCCGAGGACACCAAGAAGAACCTCCAGGCGTACGCGGAGGGTGTGAACGCCTACCTCAAGGGGCGCGACGGCAAGGACATCTCCGTCGAGTACGCGGCCCTCGGCCTCACCAACGACTACAAGCCCTCCGAGTGGACCCCGGTCGACTCGGTCGCCTGGCTCAAGGCCATGGCCTGGGACCTGCGCGGCAACATGCAGGACGAGATCGACCGCTCGCTGATGACCAGCAGGCTCGACGACAAGCAGATCGAGGACCTCTACCCGGAGTACCCGTACAAGGAGCACCGCCCGATCGTCGAGCAGGGCGCCGTCTCCCCGGTCACCGGGAAGTTCGACCCGGAGGCGAAGCCGTCCGACACCCTCGGCACCGGCACCGGCACCGCGCAGGGCGCCGCCGAGGGGCTGAACACCCAGCTCGCCTCGCTCTCCGAAACCCTCGACCAGGTCCCGGCGCTGCTCGGCCCGAACGGCAACGGCATCGGCTCCAACTCCTGGGTGGTCTCCGGCAAGTACACGACCACCGGCAAGCCGCTGCTGGCCAACGACCCGCACCTGGCGCCGCAACTGCCCTCGCTCTGGTACCAGATGGGTCTGCACTGCCGCGAGATCTCGGCGAAGTGCCAGTACGACACGGCGGGCTACACGTTCTCCGGCATGCCCGGCGTGATCATCGGTCACAACCAGGACATCGCCTGGGGCTTCACCAACCTCGGCGCCGACGTCACCGACCTCTTCCTGGAGAAGGTCTCGGGCGAGGGCTACCTCTACGACGGCAAGGTCAAGCCCTTCACCACCCGTGAGGAGACCATCAAGGTCGCGGGCGGCAAGGACCGGACGATCACCGTCCGCGAGACCAACAACGGACCGCTGGTCTCCGACCGCAGCAGCGAGCTGGAGACGGTCGGCCAGAAGGCCCCCGTCGCCAACGCGGCCCCGGACCGCGCCGAGGGGTACGCGGTCGCCCTGAAGTGGACCGCGCTCCAGCCCGGCCACTCCATGGACGCCGTCTTCGAGCTCAACCGCGCCAAGGACTTCACGACCTTCCGCAAGGCGGCCGCGCACTTCGAGGTCCCCTCGCAGAACCTGATCTACGCCGACACCAAGGGCGACATCGGCTACCAGGCCCCCGGCGCGATCCCGGTCCGCCTCAAGGGCGACGGCACGATGCCCAGCCCCGGCTGGTCCTCGGAGTACGGCTGGGAGAAGGCCCCCGTCCCGTTCGACGAGCTGCCCTACGAGCTCAACCCGGAGCGCGGCTACATCGTCACCGCCAACCAGGCCGTCGTCGACGAGAAGAAGTACTCCCACCTGCTGACCAAGGACTGGGGCTACGGCACCCGCAGTCAGCGGATCAACGACCTGATCGAGTCGAAGATCAAGGGCGGGGGGAAGATCTCGACCGAGGACATGCAGAAGATGCAGATGGACAACAACAGCGCGATCGCCGCGCTGCTGGTGCCCGAGCTGATGAAGATCAACATCTCGGACAAGAACGTCCGTGAGGCGCAGAAGCTCCTGGAGGGCTGGGACTACACCCAGGAGCCCGACTCGGCGGCGGCCGCGTACTTCAACGCGGTCTGGCGCAACATCCTCAAGCTGGCCTTCGGCAACAAGCTGCCCAAGGAGCTGCGGGTCGAGGGCGAATGCCTCAACGTGCGCCGGGCCGACGCCTCGGGGCCGGTCGACGAGCAGGACAAGCTGGTGCGCGAGTGCGGTATGCGCGACGCCGACTCGGCCCAGCCGGACGGCGGCGACCGCTGGTACCAGGTGGTCACCGAGCTGATGGACGACCAGGACAACGACTGGTGGAAGACGCCGGGCAACCGCCGCGACGAGCCGACCGAGACCCGCGACCAGCTCTTCGCCCGCGCCATGAAGGACGCCCGCTGGGAGCTGACCGCCAAGCTCGGCAAGGACATCACCACCTGGAACTGGGGCCGGCTGCACCAGCTGACCCTGAAGAACCAGACCCTCGGCACCGAGGGCCCCGACCTGCTCCAGCGGGCCCTCAACCGCGGCCCGTGGAACCTCGGCGGCGGCGAGGCCGCGGTGAACGCCAGCGGCTGGAACGCGGCGGGCGGCTACGAGGTCGTCTGGGTGCCGTCGATGCGGATGGTGGTCAACGTGGGCGACTGGGACAAGTCCCGCTGGATCAACCTGACCGGCGCCTCCGGGCACGCGTTCAGCGCGCACTACACCGACCAGACCGACAAGTGGGTCAACGGTGAGCTGCTCGACTGGTCCTTCGGCACCAACGCCGTCGCCGGGTCGACGACCGACACCCTGACCCTCAAGCCATGACCCGCTGAGGTCAGCGGCCCGTCCGACGGGTCGCCGACGGTGTCACCACCACGTTCACGGGGTGGTCGTGCGGTTCCTCCGGGACCCGCGCGACCACCTCGTCGTCGTAGAGCAGGACGATCAGGGCGGGGTGGGCCCCGGCCGCCGCGAGCCGGGCCAGCACCCGGTCGTAACTGCCGCCGCCCCGGCCCAGCCGCATGCCGCGCCCGTCCGCCGCGAGCCCCGGCAGCAGCACCGCGTCGGCCTCCAGCACCGCCTCGGGCCCCAGCCGCGCACCGTCCGGCTCCAGCAGCCCCCGGCCCGCCCGGGCGAGCCGGTCCGCCCCCTCGTAGCGGGCCCAGTCCAGGTCGTTGTCCGCGAGGAGGACCGGCAGCAGCACCCGTACGCCGCGCTCGCGCAGGGCGTCCAGCAGCACCCGGGTGCCCGGCTCGCCGCCCACCGAGACGTACGCGGCGACGGTACGGGCCTTGGACAGCTCCGGGAGATCCAGTGCCCGCTCGGACAGAACCATCGCGGTGTTCCGCACGTCTTCCCCGGTCAGAAGGCGTCGCGCGGCCAGCAGTTCACGCCGCAGCAGCGCCTTTCGGGACATCTCGGTGTTCAACGGGCGCTCCTGATCTCGCTGGATCCCCAGATGGGCATATAGGTGTACAAAGTTAACCGGACACTCATCTTCCGCACATACGCACCGGTTATCGTTCTGCGCATGACTCAGTCGCACCCCAGGATCAGCAAGGCTGTCATCCCGGCCGCGGGGCTCGGAACCCGCTTCCTGCCGGCCACCAAAGCCACTCCCAAGGAGATGCTGCCTGTGGTCGACAAGCCGGCGATCCAGTACGTCGTCGAGGAGGCCGTGACCGCGGGTCTCTCCGACGTACTGATGATCACCGGACGCAACAAGCGTCCGCTGGAGGACCACTTCGACCGCAATTACGAGCTGGAGTCCGCGCTCACCCGGAAGGGAGACGCCGAACGGCTCAAGAAGGTCCAGGAGTCGAGCGACCTGGCCACCATGCACTACGTCCGCCAGGGCGACCCGCGCGGCCTCGGTCACGCCGTGCTCTGCGCCGAGCCGCACGTGGGCGACCAGCCGTTCGCGGTCCTCCTCGGCGACGACCTGATCGACCCGCGCGACCCGCTGCTCTCCCGCATGGTCGAGATCCAGGAGCGCGAGGGCGGCAGCGTCATCGCGCTGATGGAGGTCGCGCCGGAGCAGATCCACCAGTACGGCTGCGCGGCCGTCGAACCCACCGCCGAGGGCGATGTGGTGAGGATCACCGGACTGGTCGAGAAGCCCGAGCCGGCCGAGGCGCCCAGCAACCTCGCCATCATCGGCCGCTACGTCCTGGACCCCGCCGTTTTCGGGATACTGCGCAGGACCGGACCCGGTCGCGGCGGCGAGATCCAGCTGACCGACGCGCTCCAGCTCCTCGCCGAGGACGAGACCGCCGGCGGCCCCGTGCACGGCGTCGTCTTCAAGGGCCGCCGGTATGACACCGGCGACCGGAGCGACTACCTCCGTGCCATTGTCAGACTCGCGTGCGAACGTGAAGATCTGGGTCCGGACTTCAGGACCTGGCTCCGCAGTTACGTCACCGAGGAGATGTAGCACCTTGAGCAGCACGATGTGGTCGGTGGAAGAACACCTGAAGGACATTCTCGAAGCGGTGCGGCCGCTCGAACCCATCGAGCTGCAACTGCACGACGCCCAGGGCTGCGTCCTCGTCGAGGACGTCATGGTGGAGATCGCCCTGCCCCCCTTCGACAACAGCTCGATGGACGGGTACGCGGTCCGCGTCGCCGACGTCGAGGGCGCCGACGAGGAGTTCCCCGCGGTGCTCACCGTCGTCGGGGACGTCGCGGCGGGCAGCGACGGGCTGAGCGGGGGCCGGGTGCTCGGCCCGGGGGAGGCCGCCCGGATCATGACCGGCGCCCCGCTCCCGGCCGGCGCCGAGGCGGTGGTCCCGGTCGAGTGGACCGACGGCGGTACGGGGGAGGGCCCCGCCGCCGCCATGCGCGCGCACAGCGAGGACCCGGAGGCGTCGGGCGGCGAGGTGCGGGTGCACCGGCCGGTCGGGGCCGGTGCCCATGTCCGGCTCCGGGGCAGCGACGTGAAGCCGGGTGATCCGGCGCTGGGCGCGGGGACGGTGCTCGGCCCGCCGCAGATCGGCCTGCTCGCCGCGATCGGCCGCGCGACGGTGAAGGTGCGGCCCCGGCCCAGGGTCGTCGTCATCTCCACGGGCAGCGAGCTGGTGCAGCCCGGCGAGGAGCTGACCGGCGGCCGGATCTACGACTCGAACAGCTTCGCGCTGACGGCCGCCGCCAAGTGCGCCGGGGCGCTCGCGTACCGCGTCGGTGCCGTCACCGACGACGCCGAGACGCTCCGCGCCACCATCGAGGACCAGCTGATCCGCGCCGACATCGTCGTCACCACCGGCGGCGTCAGCGTCGGCGCGTACGACGTCGTCAAGGAGGCCCTCGCCTCGGTGGGCGACGAGGACGAGGAGGGCGGCGGCATCGACTTCCGCACCCTCGCCATGCAGCCGGGCAAGCCGCAGGGCTTCGGATCGATCGGCCCGGAGCACACCCCGCTGCTGGCCCTGCCCGGCAACCCCGTCTCGGCGTACATCTCCTTCGAGCTCTTCGTACGGCCCGTGATCCGCACGCTGATGGGCCTGCCCGAGGTGCACCGCCCCACCCTCCGGGCCGAGCTGAGCAGCGAGAAGGCGCTCACCTCGCCGCCCGGCAGGCGCCAGTTCCTGCGCGGGACGTACGACGCGGAGGCCGGCACGGTCACTCCGGTCGGCGGTTCCGGCTCGCATCTGGTCGCCGCGCTGGCCCGCGCCGACGCGCTCATCGTGCTCCCCGAGGACGTCACCTCCGCCGAGCCCGGTACGGACACCGAGGTGATCCTGCTCCGCTGACCCCCGGGCGGTGGCGGTACGGTGTCTGCCGCTGTGCCGTCCCGGGGACGTCCCCGGGCCCCGCGGCCCCGCACTCCGGTGCGCGGGCCGCGCGGGAAACCGGCGTCCTACCGCGAGGCGGAGTGAGTTGAGTACGCAGAACAGCCTGACGCACATCGACGACGCGGGCGCGGCCCGGATGGTCGACGTGTCCGAGAAGGCCGTCACGGCGCGGGTGGCCCGCGCGAGCGGCCGGGTCCTCGTCTCGCCGCGCGTCGTCGAGCTGCTCCGCGGCGAGGGCGTCCCCAAGGGCGACGCGCTCGCCACCGCCCGGATCGCCGGGATCATGGGCGCCAAGCGCACCCCCGAACTGATCCCGCTCTGCCACCCGCTGGCCGTCTCCGGCGTCACGGTCGACCTGTCCGTCGCCGACGACGCGGTGGAGATCGCGGCCACCGTGAGGACCACCGACCGCACGGGCGTCGAGATGGAGGCCCTGACCGCGGTCTCGGTCGCCGCGCTCACCGTGATCGACATGGTCAAGGCGGTCGACAAGGCGGCGGTGATCACCGACGTACGGGTCGAGTCGAAGTCCGGCGGCAAGTCCGGCGACTACCACCGCGCCGAGGCCGCCGGGGCCGCCGGGGCGGACACGTGAGCGACCCCGGCAGCGCCCCCGCGGCCCCCTACGCCGCCCTGGTCGTCACCGCCTCCAACCGCGCCTCGGCGGGCGTCTACGCGGACCGGGGCGGCCCCCTGGTCGCCGAGGCGCTCACCGCGCTCGGCTTCGCCGTCGACGGCCCCCTGGTCGTCCCCGACGGCGACCCGGTCGAACAGGCCCTGCGCGAAGGAGTCACCGCCGGGTACGACGTGATCGTCACCACCGGCGGTACGGGCGTCTCGCCCACCGACCGCACCCCCGAGGCCACCCGCCGCGTCCTGGACCGCGAGATCCCCGGCATCCCGGAGGCGATCCGCGCCGAGGGCCGCGACAAGGTGCCCACCGCCGCGCTCTCCCGTGGCCTCGCCGGCACCGCGGCCGGCACCCTCATCGTGAACCTGCCGGGCTCCACCGGCGGGGTGCGCGACGGCCTCGCCGTCCTCACCCGTCTCCTGGTGCACGCCGTCGACCAGTTGCGCGGCGGCGATCACCCCCGACCGGGGAGCTCGAACTGAACGTCTCGACCTGGCCGGTCGTCCTCAGCGACGGAGACGTCGTGCTCCGGCCGATCAAACTGCGCGACCAGCGCGCCTGGCGCGAGGTCAACCGGCGCAACCGCGACTGGCTGCGCCCCTGGGAGGCGACCGTACCGCCGCCCGCCCCGGGCGGACCGGTGGCCCAGCGGCCCACGTACCGTCAGATGATCCGCCACCTGCGGGCCGAGGCCAACGCGGGCCGGATGCTGCCCTTCGCCATCGAGTACCGGGGCCGGCTGGTGGGTCAGCTCACGGTCGCCGGGATCACCTGGGGCTCGATGTGCTCGGGCCACGTCGGCTACTGGGTCGACCAGGACGTGGCCGGCCGCGGAGTGATGCCGACCGCCGTCGCCCTCGTCGTCGACCACTGCTTCCGCACGGTCGGACTGCACCGCGTCGAGGTGTGCATTCGGCCGGAGAACGGGCCCAGCAGAAGGGTCGTGGAGAAACTGGGATTCCGTTCGGAAGGGCTGCGCCCGCGCTATCTCCACATCGACGGAGCCTGGCGGGACCACCTCGTCTATGCCCTCACCGCGGAGGAAGTACCGGACGGGATGCTCCGGCGCTGGTACCGGGCCCGACCTGCGACACCACGTGAAATCAAATAGGTGTTCGATATTTCTCCTTCGTTCGAGCGACATCGCATGGGCAAACACCCATGATTGATCCGAACAAACACAAAAAACGTTTGTGATATCAGCCGGATCGTGCGACACACCGGCGCAATTGGCGGATCCCCCCGCGCAAACCCCTCTACGGTGTGAGACGTGAGCAGCAGCGGCCTCATTTACGCAGTCATCGTCGGGGCCTGGGCCGCCTACTTGGTGCCGATGTGGCTCCGCAGGCAGGACGAGCTCAACGAAGCCCGTCCGACGGAACGCTTCAGCACGGCCATCCGGTTGCTGTCCGGACGGGCGGCGATGGAGCGCCGGTACGCCAAGGACCTGCGGGGGCGCACTGCCGAGGAGGCCGGGCCCGACGACGCCGACCCGGACGTCAGCACGGACCGACTGGATTCCGTGGACGTCCGGGCCTTCGCCGCGCCCGAGGCGCCTACCGGAGCCCGGGTCCACGACCCGGTCCAGGCGCAGGCCCGGACGTCCGCCCCGGCACAGGCACAGGTACCGGCGCAGGTACAGGTACCGGCGCAGGCACCGGCATCCGCGCGGCGTGCCCGGCCGGGTCCGGGCGTGGGCACGGACGCCGAGCGCGCCCGCCGGGCCCAGCGCCTCCAGGTCCTCGCCCGTCGGCGGCGCACCACCGTCGTCCTCTTCCTGGCCTTCACGCTCGGTTCGGTCGTCGCCGCGGTCGGCGGCATCCACTTCCTGTGGGCCCCCGCGGTCCCGGCCGTGCTGCTGAGCACGTACATCGTGCATCTGCGGACCCAGGAGCGGCGTCGGTTCGCCTTCACCATGGACCGGCGCCGGGCCGAGGTGGCCGCGCAGCACCTGCGCGAGAACCGCACCCGCAGGCACCAGCCGGCCGCCCCGTCCGCGGTCGAGCCCGAGGAGGAGCCCGAGGCGCGCCGCCCCGAGCCGGAGCCCGCGCCCGAGGTCTCCCCGCAGGAGGCCGGGCGCCGCGCCCTGGTCGAGCAGACGGACCACGCGGAGTGGGTCGACCAGCAGCGCGAGCGCGGCCCGGCCCGGGGCGACAGCTGGGAGCCGGTCCCGGTCCCGCTGCCGACGTACGTCACCGCCCCGGTCGCCCCGCGTGCCACGGGCGGCGTCGAGGTCGGCAATCCGGAGACCTGGAGCGCCGCCCGCTCCAGCGCCGCCGAGCCGAGCCAGACGGGCACCTCGCACCCCACCGAACCTCCGGCCGACCCGGCCCCGCGCCGCCGCACGGGCCAGTCCCGCCGCACCCGCGACCGCGGCCGGACCCCGCTCTTCGACCAGTACGAGGACGGCGAACGCCCACGGGCCGCCAACGAGTGAGCCCCCGGGTCCCGCCGCGCCACCGCCTCGGCTGACCAGCGCGGACCGGATTTTTGAACATCCCGCAGGGGGTGCTAGAGTTTCACTCGTTGCAAGGGCCTGTGGCGCAGTCTGGTAGCGCACCTCGTTCGCATCGAGGGGGTCTGGGGTTCAAATCCCCACAGGTCCACCGCACACGGGAATCCCGTCCAGTCGTTTCGACTGGGCGGGATTTCTTGGTTCTCGGGGCCGATCGGGCACGACCACCGCTCCGGGCGGGCCGGCGGCGGACCGGTCGGCGGGCGCAACTCCGGTGCCTGCCCGCCGCCGTCCTCGGCGGGACGCGCGTCGGCGCACCACGCCGGCCCCGGGGTGGTGCGCCGCGGCTGCGGCAACGGGCGGGACGGGGAGGCCGGTACGGGAATCCGGGTCGTGGTCGTCGGCGAAGGGGCTCGTGTCCGTGAGCTCGTCCGGAACTTCGTGGACCCGGGCGGAGACTTCGCGGTGTCGTTGTGGAATCCGCGGGTCGGCCAGGACCGGGTCGTCGGCGGAATCGACGTCTTCGAGTTCGGCGACTCCGGTCTCGTCCGCAAGGCGTACTCGGTGACGGGGCGGCGCGGTGTCGTCGGGCAGTTGAAGGATCAGGCCGTGGCGCGGAGCGCTTCCCGTACTCCGGCGAGGTGCCGGGCGTCCCAGGTCACGGCGGGGTCCGGTTCGAGACAGGCCAGAGCGGTGGTCGCGACCGCGAGGGAGGGCGGGGACCAGTCGGCGGTCGAGGTGGTGCCGAAGGCGCCCTCCCTCGGCTGCCGGAGGCCGAGGCCGGGGCGGGCCAGGGCGGTCAGGACGAAGCCGCGCATGGTGGCGCCGAGGTGGGTGGCCAGCGCCTCGAAGTCGGTGTGGAGGCCGGGCCGCAACCGCAGCCCCAGCAGTGCGGCCAGGCGTTCGTAGGACCGTGCGATACGGCCGTTCAGCTCCAGCTCGGCGGTGGCCAGTGCGGCCCGGACCTCGCTCTGCAGGGCCTCGTCGGCCAGGCTCAGGAACGTGGCGTGCAGGGCGATGTAGCTGCGCCACTGGGTGGAGGCGTGCATGGCCTCGAAGTCCCGCAGGGCTCCCGTGCGGAGGAGCTCCACGCACAGCTCGTGGCGGCCCTCGGCGGTGGAGAACTGCTCGATGCGCTCCAGGGCGACGCGGCGGACCGCCTCCTCGCCGATCCGGCCGTCCGCACCGGCCGCCACGGGTGCGTTGCGCGCGATCTCCTTGAGCAGGTCGCTGAAGAACAGGCCCTTGTAGGGCCAGCGCCGGTAGACGGCGGCGCGGGCGACCTGCGCCTCGCGGATCACGTCCTCGAAGCCGAGGTGGTCCAGGCTCACGGTCAGGCCGGTGCGCTCGATCATCGCCAGCGCGGCGTCGAGGGTGCGCCGGGCGGTCTCGGCGTCGGTCAGGCGGCGTCGGCGCCGGGTCGGCCCGGTCCGGGGATGCTCGGCCCGAGGCTGCTCGGTCAGGGGCTGCTCGCTTCGGGGCTGCCCGTTTCGGGGTTGCTCGGTCGGCATCGGTCCTCTATCTTCGCCACGACGGTATGAGACATGGTATCTCAAGTTTTATCGATGGTCCGTACTGGATCGAGGAGGATCCGAATGTCAGAGCAGCAACTTCCCGTCTCCCTGCGCCGGGCCGTACAGACCCTGCGTGCCGCGGCGCTCCTGGCGGTGGCCGGTGCCGGGACCGTCGTCGTCGACCAGGCGGCGGGCGGGGGCCTCGCCGGGCGGCTCCGCCAGGCGTACCCGCAGCGCGGCGCCGCCGAGATCGACATGGCGCAGTCCAGCATCCTCACGTACCTGTTCACGCTGGCCGTGCTCGGCACGGCCCTCTTCGCGGCGATGGCGTGGGCCGGACGGCGCGGCCGCCGGTGGGTGCGCGGTACCGGCGCGGCGTTGCTGGTGCTGGGCAGTGTGCTGGCCGGGTACAACTTCAGCCAGCCGCATCCCCTGGTGATGACCCTGGCCGGTGTCGTCCCGTGCCTCGTCGGCCTGGCCGCCGTGGCACAGCTGTGGACCCGGGAATCCACGGCCTACTTCGCGTCCCGCGGTGGTGCCTCCGCCTGAGCCGCTGCGAGGGGCGCCGGGGCCGGTCGTACGGGGTTGGCCGTACGGGTTGGTCGTACGGGGCCGACACCTCGGGGAACCGGCCTGGGACGCCGGTTCCCCGAGGTACGGCGTGGTGTCAGCAGCCGCTGGTGTGGATGTTGCAGGCGGTGATCAGGGCCGCGGCGTGCTCCTCACCGAGGGTGTTCTCGGCGCGCAGGTCCTCGGGGAGAAGCTGCAGGGCGTCGATGTCGTGCTCCATCATTTCGGTCTCCTTCGTTCGGGAGGGGCCGGTCCGGGTGCGGAACGGCTGCCGGTGGCCGGGTGGCCGCCGGACGTCTCAGGGGGTGGTGCGGCCGTCCTCGGGGAGCCAGGCGCGGGGCCCGCGGTGCCGCATGCGCAGCAGCAGCGAAAGGCTTCCGGAGAGGCCGGTGCCGTAGTCGGCGAGGACGGTGCGCCGGCTCTCCTCGGGCACCAGGAGGCGGCCGTCGCGCAGGACGGCCTGCGCGGCCAGGTGCTCGACGAGCAGTTCCGCGTCGGCGCGGTACCGGTCGTCGCCCGTCAGCTCGGCGACGTCCAGGAGGAGTTCGGCGTTGCCGGCCAGCCCGTGGCAGGCGGCGGGGGCGTCCGTCACCCGGCCCGCCGTGACCGCGTCGGCCGCGCCGTCGACCAGGGCGCGCAGGGTGTCGTCCGTGGCGCCCCCGGCCGCCCACAGCCGGACCAGGAAGGTCCCCACGCCGGACGAGCCGCTGCACCAGTGCCGGGCGAGGTCCGGCGAGTCGGAGAGGTGCCGGGCGCGGTCGACGGGCCAGAGCGTTCCGGCCGGGCCGCTGCGGGCGGCCGTCGCCAGGGTCTCGCCCGCCTCCACGGCGACGGCGCGGAACCGCTCGTCCCCGGTGGCCCCGGCCGCCCGGAGCAGGAAGGTGGCGACCCCGGCGACGCCGTGCGCGAAGCCGTAGTGCCAGGAACCCGCCAGCGCCGTGCCGTAGTCCTCGGGCACCGGCCAGAAGACGCCCTCGGGGGTGCGCCGTGCCGCGTCGAGCAGCCCGTGCGCGATCCGGTCGGCCCGGTCGAGGAAGCGGGCGTCCCCCGTGGTGTGCCAGAAGTGCAGCTGGGCCAGGCCCGCCCCGGCCGCGCCGTGCGTCACATCGGGGCTGGGCCACCGTACGGGCAGCTCCAGGGCCGCCTTCACGGCGCGTTCGGCGAGGTCGGCGTCGTCCAGCGCCCGGGCGGCGTCGAGCAGCGACCAGGCCGTACCGGACCGGCCGAAGTGCAGGCCGGGCAGGTCGCCGGGCAGTTCGTCCTGCCGGTCCGCCGTCCAGTACGCGGCGGCCCGCAGGCCCTCGCGCACCTCGTCGACCGGCCCCGCCCCGTGGCGCAGCGCCCGTGCGAGCACCGCCACCCCGCCCGCCGAGCCGTGCTGGAGGGCGACCGGGTCGCAGGTCTCGCCGAAGCTGTCCGAGGGCCAGAGCCGTTCCGGGTCGGCGGGGCGCATGGTGGCCACGAGGTGGGCGAGGCCGTCGTGCAGCAGACGTTCACGGGTGCGGTCGGCCCGGTCCGCGAGCTCGCCCGCGCGGTCCGGCGCGCCCGCGCGGCTCGGTCCCCGCGGCGCCGGGCGGAAGGTACGGGCCCGCTCCAGGCTCCAGCGCGCGGCGGGCTCGTCCCGCGTCAGCCCGAGGACCAGCGGGGCGTACGCGCGTACCACCGGCCGGTCCCGGCCCAGGAGTTCGACGAGCCGGGCCAGCCGTTCCTCGTCGGGCCGGGCCGATGCCCGGGGCAGGTCCGGGGCGAACAGCGGATCGGCGCCGCTCAGCGCGTGCAGCACGGTCGCGCCCAGGGCGAACAGGTCGGCGGACGGTTCCAGCGCGGGCGCCACCTGCCCGGCGGCGCGCAGCTCCGGGGCGGTGTAGCCGGGGGTCGCGCCGAGCACCCAGCGCTCGCCCTGCGGCGCCGCCATCTCCAGGTCGATCAGCAGCAGCCGCCCCTCGGGGGTGACCATGATGTTGTTGGGGTTGAAGTCGTGCAGGGTGACGCCCCGTTCGTGGGCGGCGGCGACCAGCCCGACGAGCTGCCCGACCAGCGACGCCGCCGTCTCCACGTCCGGGCAGGCGGCACCGCCCCCGGCGAGCCGCTGGGCGACGGTGCGGCGCAGGGTGGCGCCGGGCACCGACTCCACGGCCATCAGGACACTGCCCTGCTGCTCGAACACCTCGACGAGCCGTGGGACGAGAGGGTGCTCCGGGGCTGTGGAGTGCCTGAGGGCTTCGGGGACCTCGGAGGCCGCAGAGGTCCCAGGGGCCTCGGGTGCTTCGGGTGCGTCGGAGTTCCCGGAGGCTTCGGAGAAGCGTTTCAGCAGCGCCGCCTCCCGGCGCAGCAGGTCCCGTACGTCCAGTCCCTCCACCCCCGCGCCGACATGGGCCCGGGCCTGCTTGACGACGACCTGCTCGCCCGTCCGGGTGTCCTCGGCCCGGAACACCCCGCCCTTGTTGGAGTGCTGGATCGCGCCCCGTACGAGATAGCGCCCGTTCAGCAGCACGGGCTTCGCCGTGGCGGTGGTGCGGACCGGGGCGGCCGGGCGGTCGGGGAACGGGTCGCCCGCCCAGGCCGGCGGGCTGTACCAGGCGTTGCGCTCGTCGGCCACCGGCCGCCCCTCGGGGTCGGTGAGGAGCGGGACGTACGTACCGTCGGGGGCGAGCCGACGGGGGGCGGAGAACACCCCGTACCGATAGAAGACCTGGCTGTCGGGGCGGTAGCGCCGGTCGGAGAGGACGGCGGGGCCGGGCAGCCCGGCGGTGGCCCGGTGCAGCTCCTCGGCGAGCAGCCGGAACTGCTCGTCGTCCGCCGGATACACGGTGATGAACTTGCCGGACCCGCCGCGGGCGAAGCGCCCCGAGACCAGCTCGGTGACCCGGGCGGGGCTCCCGGCGAACTTGAACCGGCACCGGTGGGCGACCAGCACCTCGGCGGCCCTGGCCAGGGTCAGCGGTGCGGCGAGCGGGGTGGCCGAGACGTGCAGCTTCCAGCCCTGGTCGCGCCGGACCGAACCCTCGGGCACCACATGGCACCAGAACTCGGCCCGGTCCACGCGCCATTCGTGCTCCGCGCCCGGGGCCTGCCGGGCGATGACCGCCCGTACCAGGTCGGGGAGGAGCGCGAGGTCCGCCGGGCGTTCGGTGTGCGAGCGCCGCGGTCCCGCCCCCGGCTCCGGCTCGGGCTCCGGGGGTGTGGCGGTCTCGGGCAGTGCTGACACGCGGTTCGACCTCGCAACTCGTGACGGTGGGACGGGGCGGTCCCTGCGGTCCGCGGGCTCTGCGGGCTCTACTGCCGGGGCGGGGTGTAGTCGTCGCCCCAGCTGGTGTCGGCGAGGGACGCCGCGACCGTGCCGACCTGGTCCGTGCCGCGTCCGTGCTGCCCGGGTCCGGCCAGAACGGCGGCCGTTCCGGCGGTGATCAGGGCCGTGAGGACGAGAAGGCTGCGGACGGCTGAGGACATGGGCACGGCTCCTGGGTACGGGAGTGGGGGTGGCGGCGAGCACCGCGTGGGACGGAGTTCGCCGCCGGATGTCGCAGCTGAGGGGGTTTCGGCTGGACGCCAAAAGTTCATCCTTCAACGCCCCCTTGGTCCAGCGATCCGGGCTGGCAATACCCTGCATGGCACGGAAGTAGCAGGGCCGCATTGCGGGGAAGAACATGACTACAGGGACAAATTTCGGCGAACTGCCGCGCCTTGAACCGGCGGCCGTCGCGGTCTTCGAGCACGCGCTGTCGCTGGGCGGCGTCGAGCGGCGGCGGCCCGACGTGCCGCCCGGCCTCGGCCTGGCACCGGAGGAGGTCGAGCGGGCCTGCCGCGCCCTGCTGGCCCTGCGCCTGCTCAGACCGGCCCCGGACAATCCCGACCGGCTGATCCCGGTCAGCCCGGACGCCGCGGCGGCCGAGGTGGTCGGCCCACGGGAGGCGGAGCTGGCCCGGGCGGCGGCGCACGTCCAGGCGGTACGCGACGAGCTGCAGTCCCTGATGCCGCAGTACCGGGCGGCCCGGCGGGCGCGGAGCGGCGAGGAGGGCGTCACCGTACTGCCCGATCTGGCGGCTGCTTCGGCCATGCTCACCGAAGAGTCGGCACGTTGCTGGGACGAGGTGTTCACCGTCCAGCCCGGCGGCGGGCGCTCCCCGCGCCACCTGCGGGGCGCCATCGACCGGGACCTGGCGATGCTCGACCGGGGCGTGCGGATGCGCACCCTCTACCAGCACTCGGCCCGCGCCAGCCTGGCCACCCAGGGGTACGTGGAACGGCTCACCGCGGCCGGTGCCGAGTACCGCACGGCCGCCGAACTCCCGGACCGGGCCGTGGTGTTCGACCGGGCCGTGGCCTTTCTGCCGCGGCGTGCGAACGGGGGCTCGGGCGAGGGTGCGGTGCTGGTGCGCGACCCCGACGTGGTGGCTTACCTCTGCCGGATCTTCGAGCAGCACTGGTCCGGGGCGACGCCGTTCCGGGGCACCAGCGAGGCCGCGTACAAGGAGGTCGGCGGCAGTCTGCGGCGGGCGCTGGTGGGGCTGCTGGCCGAAGGTGCCAAGGACGAGGTGATCGCCCGCCGGATGGGCATGTCGCTGCGTACCTGCCGGCGGCACATCGCGGAGTTGCTGGAGGAGCTGGGGGCCGCGAGCCGCTTTCAGGGCGGCGCCCTCGCGGAACGCGCGGGTCTCACGGCACCCGCCGCGCCCGATGCGGGGCCGGCCGCTTCCTGATCCGGTCCGGTCGGTGTCCGGCCGGGCGGCATCGGGTCCGGTCGGGGTCCGGTCCGGTCGGGGTCCGGTCGGTCGGCATCGGGTCCGGTCGGGGTCCGGTCCGGTCGGGGTCCGGCCGGTCGGCATAGGGTCCGGTCGGTACTCGGCTCCGGGCGGTGCTCGGCCGGTTGCGGCGTCCGGCCGGGCGGTACGGAGTCGGCTCCGGGCGGTACGGAGTCGGCTCCGGGCGGTACGGAGTCGGCTCCGGGCGGTACGTGTCCGGCGCGCCGACCGGTCGGCAGGACCGTCCCTAACGCCGAGGGGCCGCGGGCGTTAGACCGTGCTTAGCGAAGCGTTGGCGGGCGCTGCGACAATCCCGTCCACCATGCGGCCCGTCGGGCCGCACGACCGCCGAGGCCGAGGGAGTCCGATGCGCGCCCACGCACCGACCCACCCCGCGCCCGGCACGGGAACGGCGTGGCCGGCCAGGGCCCCCGGGCGGCGACCGGCCCGCGCGGCAGCCGTCATTCCGTTACGGCCGTCGCCCTGACGTCGATCGCGTCGGCCATGTCCACGGCGTGGGCCCGGGCCCACGGCGCCGGCCGCGCGAACACGGCGCCCCTCACGGTCCGGTGAGCCGCGCACAGCGCCCGCGCCCCGGACGGACCATCCGGAGAGGAAGAATCCATGCCCGAACGCGCCCCGCTTCCGGCCTCGTCCGATCTCCCCCCGCTCGGCCACGACGCCGTGGCCCTCTACCATCACGCCCTGGAGTACGGCCTGTCCGACCGGACCCCGGCCGCCGGGTTCTCCGCCGACCTGCACGCCGCGTCGCTGGACACCCTGCGGGCCTGGCAGCTCCTGCGTCCCGGGGCCGACGACGGGGTGTGGGAGGCGGTCACCCCGCACCACGCCATCGCCACCCTGCTCGGCCCCCAGGAGGCGGGACTGCGCGAGGCCCAGGCCGAACTGCGGCTGAGCGAGGGCCGGGTAGCGGCCCGGCGCGCCGTCCTCGAAGGGCTCCCGCTGCCCCTGGCCCAGCAGCGGCCCGCCGACGCCGAGGTGCTGGAGATCCTGCCGGACGTCCACGCGGCCCGCGGCGCCATCAGCGCCTCCGTGGCGCAGTGCAGGACCGAGGTGGTGTCCTTCCAGCCCGGCGGCGGGCGGCCCGCGGAGATCCTGGCCGACGCCCTGCCCCGGGACCTGGCCCTGCTGGAGCGCGGCATCCGCATCCGGTGCCTCTACCAGCACCCGGCCCGCTTCCACCAGCCCACCCAGGACTACGTCCGTGCCGCCAGCGCGGCCGGATCGCACATCCGTACCCTCGGCGAACTCTTCGGCCAGATGATCATCGTGGACCAGCGCATCGCGTTCATCCCCGACCGCTCCAGCCCCCGAGGGGCCGTGGTGATCCGGCAGCCTTCCGCGGTGGCCTTCCTGTACGACGCCTTCGAGCAGTCCTGGAGCCGGGCGACCCCCTACCTCAGCGGGCCCGCGGCGGCCCGCGCGGTCACCGAGGACATCAAACGCACCCTGGCCGTCCTGCTCGCGGACGGCCTCAAGGACGAGGTGATCGCCCGGCGCCTGGGCCTCTCCCTGCGGACCTGCCGCCGCCACATCTCCGAGCTCATGGAGCAGTTGGGCGCCCGCAGCCGTACCCAGGCCGGGGTCCTCATCCACGCCCACGGCCTCCACCTCGGCGGCGGGGCGCCCTCGGCGGCGGTCACTCCGTGACGGTGACCGGCCCCAGCTCCCGCAGCGGCCGGTGGATCAGCGAGGCGTCCCCGACCGCGACGGTGACCAGCCGTCCGGGCGGCAGCGCGGCGCGCAGTGCCCGGGTGGCGTCGTGCGCGGTCACGGCGTCGAGGCGGTCGTGCAGCGTCGGGAAGTAGGTGCCGGGCAGCCGTTCCGCCACGGCGTCGGACAGGACGCGGGCGGTGGTGGCGGAGGTGAGGAACTGCGCGGGCGTGATCCCCTTCAGGGCGTGCCGGGCGGCCGCGTGCTCCTCCTCGGTGAGACGGCGGGAGGCGTCCCGGACGGTGGCGGTGATCCGGGCGACGGCGTCGGCGGTGGCTCCGGTCTCGACCGATCCGCTGATGGCGATCAGGGCGCCGGAGCGCAGCGGGGCCGCGAAGGCGCTGATGCCGTAGGTGTAGCCCTTCTCCTCACGCAGCGTGCGGTCGAGGCGGGAGGTGAGGGGCCCGCCGAGGCAGTGCAGTGCCAGGGACTGGGCGGGCCACCGGGGCGAGTGGCGGTCGGGGCCGACGCGGCCGATCAGCAGATGGGTCTGAACCGATCCGGGCCGGTCGACCAGGACGATGCCGGGGCGGTCGGTCAGCAGCGGCGCCGGTGGCCGGCTGGGCGCCGCGGGTGGGCGGTCCCAGCGGCCGAGGGTGGATCCGGCGAGCCGCGGCAGGTCGATCCCGGTGAAGTCGCCGACCAGGACGGCGGTGGCGGTGGCGGGCCGGGCGTGGGCGTCGTAGAAGGCCCGTACGGCGTGGCTGTCGATGCCCGGCACGGTGGTGGCGGTTCCCTTGGGCGGGCGGGAGGCGCGGTGCTGTGCGTGGAAGAGGCGCCGGTAGAGGGTGAGGGCGGCGAGCCGGGCGGGTCCGGCGTGCTCGTGGCGGATCTCGTCGAGCCGCTGGTGGACCAGCCGTTCGGTCTCGTACGGGGTGAAGGCGGGTTCGCGCAGGGTCTCGGCGAGCAGGTCCAGGAGGCGGGGCAGGGCGGGGGCCGGGACCTGGCAGGCGAGCCGGATGCCGTCGGCGGTGGCGTGCGCCCGGAGGGTGGCGCCGCAGGACTCGACCCGGGTGGTGAAGGCGCGGGTGTCGGTGGCGGCGGGGCCCCGGCACAGGGCGCGGGCGGTCAGGGTGGCGACCCCCTCCGCGTCGCGGGGCTCGGCCTCCAGCGGGGTGTCCAGCAGGATTTCGAGGGCGATCACCTGCTGTCCGGGCCGGTGCAGGTGGACCATCCGCAGGCCGTTGGGCAGGACGTCGGTGCGGGCCGCGGGCGGCTGCCAGGGCGGGGCCGGGGGCGGCACCGGCCGCGGGTGGAAGGTCATCCGGGGCGGCGGAGCTGCCGGAGCGGTGGCGGGGATCATCGGTCGGCCGTCCTTCCGGGCGGTGAGGTGGCGGCGGAGGATTCCGGGGCCGGGTTCCGGGGCGGGGGCTGGTAGAGGAGTACGGAGCGGTCGGCGGGGTCCAGGTGCGCGGCGGCGGCCCGCACCTCGGCGGCGGTGACGTCCAGCAGCCGGGGCAGGGAATCGGCCGCCGCGGCGGCGGAGCCGAAGAAGGTGGCGTACCGGCACAGCAGGTCGGCCCGGCCGCCGACGGTGGCGGAGGCGTCCAGGTGCTTGCGCCTCAAGTGGGCGTGGGCACGGTCGAGTTCGTCCTCGCCGGGGCCCTCGTCGGCGAACCGGGCGATCTCCTCGTCGAGTGCCGCCTCGACGGCGGGCAGGCCGCCCCGGCCGGACGCCTTGATGTCCAGCCAGCCGAGCGAGGGCGCGTGTGCGAACCGCATCAGGCCCATGGACACGTTCAGCGCGATCTGGTCGTCCAGGACGAGCCGGGTGGCGAGCCGGCTGGACTCGCCCGCGCCGAGCACGGCCAGCGCCACCTCGGCCGCGTCCGCCTCCCGGGTCCCGTCCACGGGCATCCGGTACGCGCACATCAGCGCGGCGGACGGGACCGGGTGGCGCAGCACGGCCCGCCGCTCCGCCCGGACCGGTTCGGGCAGCGGCCCGCGTGCGCCGGCCCCGGCACCGGGACCCGTGGCGGGGCAGTCCGGCAGCGAACCGAAGTACTTCTCCACCCAGGCGCGGGTCTGCGCCGGGTCGATGTCGCCGACCACCGCGAGCACCGCGTTGGAGGGGGCGTAGTGGGTGCGGAAGAAGGCGCGGGCGTCGTCGAGGGTGGCCGCGTCCAGGTCGGCCATGGAGCCGATCGGCATGTGGTGGTACGGGTGCGCCGGCGGGTGGAGCATCGCCATCAGGTGTTCCCACACCGTGCCGTAGGGGACGTTGTCGTACCGCTGGCGGCGCTCGTTCTTCACGACGGCGCGCTGGTTGTCCAGGGCCTGTTCGGTCAGGGCGTCCAGGAGGCTGCCCATCCGGTCGGCCTCCAGCCACAGGGTGAGTTCCAGCTGGTGGGCGGGGACCGTCTCGAAGTAGTTGGTGCGCTCGAAACCGGTGGTGCCGTTGGGCTGGCCGCCGCCCGCCTGTACGGCCTCGAAGTGGCCGTTGCCGGGGACCTGGGCGGAGCCCTGGAACATCAGGTGCTCGAAGAGGTGGGCCAGTCCGGTGCGGCCGGGCCGCTCGTCGCGGGAGCCCACGTGGTACCAGACGCAGACGGCGGCCACCGGATTGAGGTGGTCCTCGGACAGGACGACGCGCAGTCCGTTGGGGAGCCGGAACTCCTGGTCCGGGACGAGGAGCGCGGAACGGTCCATCACCGCACCTGCTCGGGTACGCGGTCGCCGGTGGCGGAGCCGGACGGTCCTTCGGCGGGTGCGGCCGGGGGCCCGGCGGCGGGGCGGCGCAGGTCGGGGATGAGGCGCAGGCCCCGGCTGAGGGTACTGAAGCAGGCCAGGACGAAGAGCATCCCGCCGAACAGCAGCAGGGCGGCGGGTGCCGAGAGCCGGTCGGTCAGCAGACCGGCGGCGACCGGGCCGAGCGGGGTCACCACGGCGGGCAGCAGGGCACTGGTGGACCGGACGCGCCCTTGGAGGTGGTCGGGGATCGTGTGGGCGGCCGCCGCGGCCAGGGCGATGTTCGCCGCCGGGGCGGTCACGCTCGACCCGGCGATCAGCAGCAGCGTCCACCAGATGGCGTCGTCGGCGGCCATCGCGGGAACGAGTACGGCGGTGCTCCAGCCCACCGCCAGCACCAGGCGACGGGGGCTGAGGAGCCGGTTCAGCCGCGGGGCGAGGGTGGCGCCGAGCAGGTTGCCCGCGCCGGAGACCGCGACGAGCAGGCCGGTGCTCATGGGGGTGGATCCGGCGCCGGAGTGGACTGCGATCAGGGTGACCACCACCGCGGACATCGCGAAGTTCATGAGGGTGCTGTTGACCAGGGTGTAGCGCATGAAGGGGTTGGCGCGGACGAAGCGCAGACCGGTGGTGAGGTCGCGGCGCCACTGCGGGAAGGCGGCGGCCTTCCGGTCCGCGGCCGGCCGGTCGGCCGGGGGGCGGGGGCGCTCGGGCGGGCGCAGGGCCAGCACGCAGGCGGCGGAGGCCAGATAGCTGACCGCGTCGACGAGGAAGGGGAGGGTGGGGGAGACCCCGTAGAGCGCGGCTCCGACCAGCGGACCCGCCAGCACGATGGCGGAGTTGCGGGCCTGGTTGACCGCGTACGCGGAGACCAGCTGCTCGGGCGGCACCACGGAACGCAGCATCGCCCCCGCGGCCGGGCCGAAGGGGCTGGAGGAGACGCCGGTGAGGACGCCCGCGGCGATGATCAGCGTCAGCGACACCCGGTCGGTGACCATCGCGACCACGAACACGGCGCTGATCAGGGCGCGCAGACCGTCGCAGACCAGCATCACCTTCCTGCGGTCCACGCGGTCCACCAGGACACCGGCGGGAAGGCCCGCCACCACCGAGACGACGGACTCGACGAACAGGACGAGACCGAAGTCGGTGACCGAGCCGGTGAGCGACAGGACCAGGAGCGGCAGCGCGATGAAGGCGGCCTGTGAACCCAGGGTGGAGAGCGCGTTCGCACTCCACAGCAACCGGAAATTCCGGTTCTTCGACAGAGGTACGGGATGCGACATGGAATTCCTCCTTTCGGGAAAGGCGGCGGCGGATATCGGGAAGAAGGAGCGGGGAGGGCGGAGTGGGGAGGAACGGCGGGTGGGGGGGGGGGGCAACGGGGCCCCCCCCCCCCCCCCAGAAAAAAAAAAAAACAAAACACACAACACCCCAAAATAAACGTATTGAGAGAAGTAGGGTATGAT
>NZ_JBHJQP010000003.1:0-29428 GCF_042262625.1 Streptomyces sp. NPDC056347
CCCCGCGAGGGCTCTCCGAGCGCCCTTCTCGCTGTCCGGGGGCGGCCCCGGAGGCCGCCCCCGGAGGATGCGCGGGGCCGCCCGGCCGGCCTTGCGCAGGCTGCTCGAAGGCGTTCCGCGGACCGCCCGAAAGCGGTCGAGGGCGGCTCCGAAACGGCCCTGGGGCCGCCTCGGAACCTCTCCGAAGCCGCCCCGGGGCCGCCTCGGGGCCGCCTCGGGGCCGCCTCGGGGCCGCCTCGGAGCCGCCTCGGAGCCGCGTCAGAGCCGGTTCGAGGCCGTTCCGGAACCGTTCCTGGCCGTCCCGTACCGCTCGGGGACTGTGGCTTTGTTCGATTACTCGCGGCTGACCAGCGGTTCTCCACAGATCTGAGGAGTTTTCCCCTTCCACAGCCTGGGGACCGGGAAGTTGTCCATATTGCTTCCACAGGGGCGACTGCCGATACTCCATCAGGCCAGGTCAAGCCCCTGGGGATTTGTGGTCAACCGTGATCCACAGCCTGTGGACAAAATCTTCGTCCACAGGGGGTGGATGATGTTGTCCACCGGCGACCCACAGCTCACGTCGCGTTGTCCCCAGCTTCGCGCCGCTTCTCCACATCTCTGTCCACTGTTCGGCAACTCGCGGCCCTCTTTCACCGTGCCGAGTGAAAGGCGTCACACCAGGGGCGTGGGTTGGGCTGTGGGGAACCTGGGTAAAGCTGGGGACAGCCCTGGGGAGAAACCACCCTGTCCTGTGCATGGGGTGTGCAGAACTTTCCTGTGTCCACAGAAACGCCGTGTTGTCCACCGGTGCCACCCACAGGACCGGTGGACAAAAAACCGGCAGTGACCTGCGCAAACGACGTTATCCACGGTTTCCACAGGCCCTACTACTACTGCCACATAGAGTTAGCCCGGAATCCGCTTCGAAGTGGGGCCTGTGCACAACTCGGCGCCGGAGCGCTCCGAGCCTCTTGTCGCGACTTGACCCCGAGCAGCACCGAGTGTCGGTGCCGTACGTCAGACTGGTCCCCGGCGTCCTCACCGCTCCGGCGGCGGGGGACCCGATCAGAAGACGAAGGCCGGCAGGGCGAGCGAGCAACAGCAGGAGGCGGTTCCGGTGAAGATCCGGGTGGAGCGCGATGTACTCGCGGAGGCGGTGGCCTGGGTGGCCCGCAGCCTCCCGGCCCGTCCGCCCGCGCCCGTTCTCGCGGGCCTACTGCTGAAGGCCGAGGACGGGGCCCTCAGCTTCTCCAGCTTCGACTACGAGGTGTCGGCCCGGGTCTCGGTGGACGCCGAGGTCGAGGAGGACGGCACGGTGCTGGTCTCCGGCCGGCTGCTCGCCGACATCTGCCGCGCCCTCCCCAACCGTCCGGTGGAGATTTCCACAGACGGTGTACGGGCGACCGTGGTCTGCGGCTCCTCCCGGTTCACCCTCCACACCCTTCCGGTGGAGGAGTACCCGGCGCTTCCCGAGATGCCGACCGCCACGGGCACCGTCCCCGGTGAGGTCTTCGCCTCGGCCGCCGCCCAGGTCGCCATCGCCGCGGGCCGCGACGACACGCTGCCGGTGCTGACCGGTGTGCGGATCGAGATCGAGGGCGAGACCGTCACCCTGGCCTCCACCGACCGCTACCGCTTCGCGGTCCGCGAGTTCCTCTGGAAGCCGGAGAACCCGGAGGCCTCCGCGGTCGCCCTGGTGCCCGCCAAGACACTGCTGGACACGGCCAAGGCCCTGACCAGCGGTGACACGGTGACGCTGGCGCTGTCCGGCTCGGGTGCCGGGGAGGGCCTGATCGGCTTCGAGGGCGCCGGCCGTCGTACGACCACGCGCCTGCTCGAAGGGGATCTGCCGAAGTACCGCACGCTCTTCCCCACCGAGTTCAACTCGGTCGCGGTGATCGAGACCGCCCCGTTCGTCGAGGCCGTCAAGCGTGTGGCCCTGGTCGCCGAGCGGAACACCCCGGTGCGGCTGAGCTTCGAGCAGGGCGTGCTGATCCTGGAGGCCGGTTCCAGCGACGACGCACAGGCTGTGGAGCGGGTCGACGCGGTGCTGGAGGGCGACGACATCTCGATCGCCTTCAACCCGACGTTCCTGCTGGACGGCCTGAGCGCGATCGACTCCCCGGTCGCCCAGCTCTCGTTCACGACGTCCACCAAGCCCGCGCTGCTCAGCGGCCGCCCGGCCGTGGACGCCGAGGCGGACGCCGCGTACAAGTACCTGATCATGCCGGTGCGGCTCTCCGGCTGATCCGGCCGCCGGTCCCCTGCCACGAACGGCGCTGACGTCCCGACCGCCGCGGTCGGCGCGGTCGGGCGCGGACAGGACGACGGTCCGTACGGGCGTGCTCGCCCCTTGAGCACGCCCGGCGCAGCCTCCCCCGCCGGGCGTAGGCTCGTCCGTGGGTACGAATCGGCACAACGCTTAAGGAATCTCTGATGGAGCTCGGTCTCGTCGGCCTCGGCAAGATGGGCGGCAACATGCGCGAGCGCATCCGCCGCGCAGGCCACACCGTCATCGGTTACGACCGCAACCCGGACGTCTCCGATGTCCACAGCCTCGAAGAGCTCGTGGGCAAGCTGAAGGGCCCCCGGGTCGTCTGGGTGATGGTCCCGGCCGGTGCCCCGACCCAGGCCACCATCGACGAGCTCGCCGGTCTCCTCTCGCCCGGCGACATCGTCGTGGACGGCGGCAACTCCCGCTGGACCGACGACGAGAAGCACGCCGTCGAGCTGGGCATCAAGGGCATCGGCTTCGTGGACTGCGGCGTCTCCGGCGGTGTCTGGGGCCTGGAGAATGGCTACGCCCTGATGTACGGCGGCGACGCCGAGCACGTGGCGAAGGTCCAGCCGGTCTTCGACGCCCTGAAGCCCGAGGGCGAGTTCGGCTCCGTGCACGCGGGCAAGGTCGGCGCGGGCCACTTCGCCAAGATGGTCCACAACGGCATCGAGTACGCCATGATGCAGGCCTATGCCGAGGGCTGGGAGCTGCTGGAGAAGGTCGACTCCGTCACCGATGTGCGCGAGGTCTTCCGTTCCTGGCAGGAGGGCACGGTCATCCGTTCCTGGCTGCTCGACCTCGCGGTCAACGCGCTGAACGAGGACGAGCACCTCGACCAGCTCCGGGGCTACGCCGCCGACTCCGGCGAGGGCCGGTGGACGGTGGAGGCCGCCATCGACAACGCGGTGCCGCTGCCCGCGATCACGGCGTCGCTCTTCGCGCGCTTCGCCTCGCGTCAGGACGACTCCCCGCAGATGAAGATGATTGCCGCGCTGCGCAACCAGTTCGGTGGCCACGCGGTCGAGAACAAGAAGTAACCACAGCGGGGGCGGACCGGCCCGGCCGGCCGGGCCGCCCCCACGAGGCACGGAGCAGGAAGCCGGGAAGGTCGGCGTACACCATGCATGTCACGCATCTCTCGCTGGCCGATTTCCGCTCGTACGCCCGGGTCGAGGTGGGTCTCGAACCGGGCGTCACCGCTTTCGTGGGGGCCAACGGTCAGGGCAAGACGAATCTGGTGGAGGCGATCGGCTACCTCGCCACGCTCGGCAGCCACCGGGTCTCCTCCGATGCCCCGCTGGTGCGGATGGGCGCGGAGCGGGCCGTCGTCCGTGCCGCGGTGACGCAGGGCGAGCGGTCGCAGCTGGTCGAGCTCGAGCTCAATCCCGGCCGGGCGAACCGGGCCCGTATCAACAGGTCCTCGCAGGTCAGGCCGCGTGATGTGCTGGGCATCGTGCGTACGGTGCTGTTCGCGCCGGAGGATCTGGCGCTGGTCAAGGGCGATCCGGGGGAGCGCCGGCGCTTCCTCGACGAGCTGATCACGGCGCGTGCGCCGCGGATGGCGGCGGTGCGCTCGGACTACGAGCGGGTGCTGAAGCAGCGCAACACCCTGCTGAAGTCGGCGGCGATGGCCCGTCGGCACGGCGGCCGCTCGATGGACCTGTCCACGCTCGACGTGTGGGACCAGCATCTGGCCCGGGTGGGCGCGGAGCTGCTGGCCCAGCGGCTGGATCTGATCGGTACGCTCCAGCCGCTCGCGGACAAGGCGTACGCGGATGTCGCGCCGGGCGGCGGTCCGCTGTCCCTGGAGTACCGCAGCTCGGCCGGGGCCGACGTGGGGACCGTCCGTACCCGCGAGGAGCTGTACGAGCTGCTGATCGCGGCCCTGGCGGAGGTCCGCAAGCAGGAGATCGAGCGGGGCGTGACGCTGGTCGGCCCGCACCGCGACGAGCTGCTGCTGGGGCTGCGCGGGATGCCGGCCAAGGGGTACGCGAGCCACGGCGAGTCCTGGTCGTACGCGCTGGCGCTGCGGCTGGCCTCGTACGAGCTGCTGCGCGGCGAGGGCAATGAGCCGGTGCTGGTGCTGGACGACGTCTTCGCGGAGCTGGACGCCCGGCGCCGGGAGCGGCTGGCGGAGCTGGTGGCCCCGGGCGAGCAGGTGCTGGTGACGGCCGCGGTGGACGACGACGTTCCGGGTGTGCTGGCGGGGACGCGGTACGGGGTCGCCGCGGGCCGGGTGGAGCGGTTGTGAGCGGCGGCGCGGGCGCCGGTGAGGGCGGGGGCAAGGCCCCGGAGCCCTCGGGCGTGGACCTGGCCCGGGTGGCCCTGCGCGCGGCCAAGGAGCAGGCGCGGGCGCGGGGTGCCGCCGCGCAGCAGCGGAAGCAGGCCCGGCGGGGCGGCGGGCTGCGCTCGGGGGCGCGGGCGGACGGACGCGATCCGCAGCCGCTGGGTTCCGCGATCACCCGGCTGATCACCGAGCGGGGCTGGGAGACGCCGGCCGCGGTCGGCGGGGTGATGGGCCGCTGGCCGCAGATCGTCGGCGAGGACCTGGCGAAGCACTGTGTGCCGCTGCGGTACGACGACGATCCGGATCACCGGGTGCTGACGGTGCAGTGCGATTCGACGGCGTGGGCGACGCAGCTGCGGCTGCTGGCGCCGCAGCTGGTGGCCCGGCTGAACGCGGACCTGGGGCACGGCACGGTGCGGCTGATCAAGGTGCTGGGGCCCGGTGGTCCGCAGCGCAGGTTCGGTCCGCTGCGGGCACCGGGGAGCACCGGTCCGGGCGACACCTACGGCTGACCTGGCCTTTTATCGATTTTCTGTGGCTGGTGGGCCGCTCATCGGGCACACCGGAACAGTTCCCTCGTACGTATGTTCCGTGGTCGAAACCACGCGCTGGGGGCGAGGCGTCCCTCACCGTAGCGGGAGGTTGACAGGCCGAAGCGTTCAACGGCGGTGTGAGCCTCCTGAGGGCCCTGTCTGAATATGGGGAGTCGTCAGGCGCTCATTCAGGGCGGCACATGCGTACTCAGGTACCGGCAAACCCCCATTGATGTCAGTGCTACCGGTAGACTGGTGCACAATCCCGCGTCCTGCGGGAGTCGTCGATTACAAGCCGAACGACGCAGCCGCTCCCGTTTGCCCGGAGAACGGCCTGTGCTGTGCCAGAGAGGGCGCTTCGTGGCCGATTCCGGCAACCCCAACGAGAACATTCCGTCTACACCTGGTGGGAGCGGCGAGGGCTCCGCGGCGTACGACGCCAGCGCGATCACCGTCCTCGAAGGTCTGGACGCGGTCCGCAAGCGACCCGGCATGTACATCGGCTCGACCGGTGAGCGCGGTCTGCACCACCTGGTGCAGGAAGTCGTCGACAACTCGGTCGACGAGGCCCTGGCCGGTCACGCGGACACGATCGACGTGACGATCCTGGCCGACGGCGGCGTGCGCGTGGTCGACAACGGTCGCGGCATCCCCGTCGACATCCACCCGGTGGAGAAGAAGCCGGCCGTCGAGGTCGTGCTGACCGTGCTGCACGCGGGCGGCAAGTTCGGCGGCGGCGGCTACGCCGTCTCCGGCGGTCTGCACGGCGTCGGTGTCTCCGTGGTGAACGCCCTGTCGACCAAGGTCTCGGTCGAGATCAAGCGCGACGGCTACCGCTGGACGCAGGACTACAAGCTCGGCGTACCCACCGCCCCGCTCGCCAAGCACGAGCAGGTCGAGGAGAGCGGCACGACGGTCACCTTCTGGGCCGACCCGGACGTCTTCGAGACCACCGAGTACTCCTTCGAGACGCTCGCGCGCCGCTTCCAGGAGATGGCGTTCCTCAACAAGGGCCTGACGATCCGGCTCACCGACGAGCGCGAGTCGGCGAAGGCGACCAGCGGCGCGGACGAGGCGGGTGCGGACGAGAAGGCCGAGGTCAAGACCGTCACGTACCACTACGAGGGCGGCATCGTCGACTTCGTGAAGTACCTCAACTCCCGCAAGGGCGACGTCATTCACCAGTCGGTGATCGACATCGAGGCCGAGGACAAGGAGCGCCTCCTCTCGGCCGAGATCGCCATGCAGTGGAACACGCAGTACACCGAGGGCGTCTACTCCTTCGCGAACACGATCCACACGCACGAGGGCGGTACCCACGAGGAGGGCTTCCGCGCCGCGCTGACCACGCTGGTCAACAAGTACGCGCGCGACAAGAAGCTGCTGCGCGAGAAGGACGACAACCTCACCGGTGACGACATCCGTGAGGGTCTGACGGCGATCATCTCGGTGAAGCTGGGCGAGCCGCAGTTCGAGGGCCAGACCAAGACCAAGCTGGGCAACACGGAGGCGAAGACCTTCGTGCAGAAGGTCGTCCACGAGCACCTGACGGACTGGTTCGACCGCAATCCGAACGAGGCCGCCGACATCGTCCGCAAGGGCATCGCGGCCGCCACCGCCCGCGTCGCCGCCCGCAAGGCGCGCGACCTGACCCGCCGCAAGGGGCTCCTGGAGAGCGCCTCGCTGCCGGGCAAGCTGAGCGACTGCCAGTCCAACGACCCGACGAAATGCGAGATCTTCATCGTCGAGGGTGACTCCGCCGGTGGTTCGGCGAAGTCCGGCCGCAACCCGATGTACCAGGCGATCCTGCCGATCCGCGGCAAGATCCTGAACGTCGAGAAGGCCCGGGTCGACAAGATCCTTCAGAACACCGAGGTCCAGGCACTGATCTCGGCCTTCGGCACCGGGGTCCACGAGGACTTCGACATCGAGAAGCTCCGCTATCACAAGATCATCCTGATGGCGGACGCCGACGTCGACGGCCAGCACATCAACACCCTGCTGCTCACCTTCCTCTTCCGCTTCATGCGTCCGCTGGTCGAGGCCGGGCACGTCTACCTCTCCCGCCCGCCGCTCTACAAGATCAAGTGGGGCCGGGACGACTTCGAGTACGCCTACTCGGACCGGGAGCGCGACGCCCTGGTCGAGCTGGGCAAGCAGAACGGCAAGCGGATCAAGGAAGACTCGATCCAGCGCTTCAAGGGTCTCGGCGAGATGAACGCCGAGGAACTGCGCGTCACCACGATGGACGTCGACCACCGGGTCCTCGGCCAGGTCACGCTGGACGACGCGGCGCAGGCCGACGACCTCTTCTCGGTGCTGATGGGCGAGGACGTCGAGGCGCGGCGCTCGTTCATCCAGCGCAACGCCAAGGACGTCCGCTTCCTCGACATCTGAGTCGGCCGTACCAGCCAAGCCGCCGCTCGAAAGGACTTTGACCAGCAATGGCCGACGAGAACACCCCTGTGACACCCGAAGAGGAACCCGCCGCCGGCGTGGGCATGCGCGTCGAGCCCGTCGGGCTCGAGACGGAGATGCAGCGCTCCTACCTCGACTACGCGATGTCCGTCATCGTCTCGCGTGCGCTGCCGGACGTGCGGGACGGTCTCAAGCCCGTCCACCGCCGTGTGCTGTACGCGATGTACGACGGCGGCTACCGGCCCGAGAAGGGCTTCTACAAGTGCGCCCGCGTCGTCGGTGACGTCATGGGTACGTACCACCCGCACGGCGACTCCTCGATCTACGACGCACTGGTCCGCCTGGCGCAGCCGTGGTCGATGCGGCTGCCGCTGGTGGACTCCAACGGCAACTTCGGTTCCCCGGGCAACGACCCGGCCGCCGCCATGCGGTACACCGAGTGCAAGATGATGCCGCTGTCCATGGAGATGGTCCGGGACATCGACGAGGAGACCGTCGACTTCCAGGACAACTACGACGGCCGCAACCAGGAGCCGACGGTCCTCCCGGCCCGGTTCCCGAACCTGCTGGTCAACGGCTCCGCGGGCATCGCGGTCGGCATGGCGACCAACATCCCGCCGCACAACCTGCGCGAGGTCGCGGACGGCGCCCAGTGGTACCTGGAGCACCCGGAGGCCTCGCACGAGGAGCTCCAGGACGCCCTGATCGAGCGGATCAAGGGCCCGGACTTCCCGACCGGCGCGCTGGTCGTGGGCCGCAAGGGCATCGAGGAGGCGTACCGCACCGGCCGCGGCTCGATCACGATGCGCGCGGTCGTCTCGGTCGAGGAGATCCAGAACCGGCAGTGCCTGGTCGTCACGGAGCTTCCGTATCAGACCAACCCGGACAACCTGGCGCAGAAGATCGCCGACCTGGTCAAGGACGGCAAGATCGGCGGGATCGCCGACGTGCGCGACGAGACCTCCTCGCGTACCGGTCAGCGTCTGGTCGTGGTGCTGAAGCGGGACGCGGTCGCCAAGGTCGTCCTGAACAACCTGTACAAGCACACCGACCTCCAGACCAACTTCGGCGCCAACATGCTGGCGCTGGTCGACGGTGTGCCGCGGACGCTCTCCATCGACGCGTTCATCCGCCACTGGGTGACGCACCAGATCGAGGTCATCGTCCGGCGTACGCGCTTCCGGCTGCGCAAGGCCGAGGAGCGGGCGCACATCCTGCGCGGCCTGCTGAAGGCCCTGGACGCGATCGACGAGGTCATCGCCCTCATCCGGCGCAGCCAGACGGTCGAGGTGGCGCGTGAGGGCCTGATGGGCCTGCTGGAGATCGACGAGCTCCAGGCGAACGCGATCCTGGAGATGCAGCTGCGGCGGCTGGCCGCGCTGGAGCACCAGAAGATCACCGCCGAGCACGACGAGCTCCAGGCGAAGATCAACGAGTACAACGCGATCCTGGCTTCGCCGGAGCGGCAGCGCCGGATCGTCAGCGAGGAGCTGGCGGCGATCGTCGACAAGTTCGGCGACGACCGGCGTTCCAAGCTGGTGCCCTTCGAGGGCGACATGTCCATCGAGGACCTGATCGCCGAGGAGGACATCGTCGTCACGATCTCGCGTGGCGGCTATGTGAAGCGTACGAAGACGGACGACTACCGCTCGCAGAAGCGCGGCGGCAAGGGCGTGCGCGGGACGAAGCTCAAGGAAGACGACATCGTCGACCACTTCTTCGTCTCGACGACGCACCACTGGCTGCTGTTCTTCACCAACAAGGGCCGGGTGTACCGGGCGAAGGCGTACGAGCTCCCCGACGCCGGACGGGACGCCCGCGGTCAGCACGTCGCCAACCTGCTGGCCTTCCAGCCGGACGAGCGGATCGCCCAGATCCTGGCGGTCCGTGACTACGAGGCCGCGCCGTACCTGATCCTGGCCACCAAGGGCGGCCTGGTGAAGAAGACCGCGCTGAAGGACTACGACTCGCCCCGTTCCGGCGGTGTGATCGCGATCAACCTCCGGGAGATGGACAACGGTGCCGAGGGCGTGGCCGACGAGCTGATCGGCGCGGAGCTGGTGTCGGCCGAGGACGATCTGCTGCTCATCAGCAAGAAGGCCCAGTCGATCAGGTTCACCGCGACGGACGACGCGCTGCGCCCGATGGGCCGCGCGACCTCGGGCGTGAAGGGCATGAGCTTCCGCGAGGGCGACGAGCTGCTCTCGATGAACGTGGTCCGGCCCGGTACGTTCGTGTTCACCGCGACCGACGGCGGATACGCGAAGCGGACCCCCGTCGACGAGTACCGGGTCCAGGGCCGTGGCGGTCTGGGCATCAAGGCTGCCAAGATCGTGGAGGACCGTGGCTCGCTGGTCGGCGCGCTGGTGGTGGAGGAGTCGGACGAGATCCTCGCCATCACGCTCGGCGGCGGTGTGATTCGTACGCGAGTCAATGAAGTCAGGGAGACGGGCCGTGACACCATGGGCGTCCAACTGATCAATCTGGGCAAGCGCGATGCCGTTGTCGGTATTGCCCGTAACGCCGAAGCCGGCCACGAGGCCGAAGAGGTCGAGGGGTCCGAGGACTCCGGGGCCGCTGCGGCGGAGGGTGCCGAGAGCACGGTCGAAGGCAATGTCGAAGGCACGTCGCCTTCGGCCGGGGAGCACGAGGAGTAGAGCGTGAGTGGAGCCACGGGCGCCGGTTCGGCCGCTTCCGGAACAGGAGCGAACGGTGCCCGTGGCCCCGCCACGGACTCCCAAGGGGGCACTGTGACGGACACCCGGGGGCCTCAGCCCCAGTACGAGGGCTACGCGACCGGGCCGCTGCCCGGCGAGCGCGAGCCCGCACCGGGGCAGAGCGGGCCGTACCACCCGCCGCAGGCGTATCCCTCGCCTGACGGTGGTACACAGGGCGGCGGCCGCCAGCACGGTACGCACGGCGGCGCGCAGGGCGCGGACGCCGCTCAGGCGGCGCGCAAGCCGCGTACGGGCGCGCGGACGACTCCGCGTACCCGCAAGGCACGACTGCGGGTGGCCAAGGCCGACCCGTGGTCGGTGATGAAGGTGAGCTTCCTGCTCTCCATCGCGCTCGGCATCTGCACGGTGGTGGCGTCCGCCGTGCTGTGGATGGTCATGGACGCGATGGGCGTCTTCGAGGCCGTCGGCGGCACGATAAGCGAGGCCACCGGTTCCAGCGACAGCACCGGCTTCGATCTGCAGTCGTTCCTGTCGCTGCCGCGGGTCCTCGTCTTCACCTCGGTCATCGCAGTGATCGACGTGGTGCTGGCGACCGCGCTGGCGACGCTGGGCGCGTTCATCTACAACCTGTCGGCCGGTTTCGTGGGCGGTGTCGAGCTGACGCTGGCCGAGGACGAGTAGACCGCCGGATACCGATTTTGGGACTGGCCCCGACGTGCGCTAATCTTCAGAGGTCAGCGCGGCACAACAGCGCGGCGGGGCTATAGCTCAGTTGGTTAGAGCGCATCCCTGATAAGGATGAGGCCACAGGTTCAAATCCTGTTAGCCCCACCAGAACGAAGGCCCCTCACCGGGAACGGTGAGGGGCCTTCGTCGTATGCGGATGAACCGGAGCGGAGCGCCGGGTGGACGACGGTGCGGGAGCGCGGGCGTGCGCCGGGCGGTCGGGGGTGCGGGGCGGGGTGCGTGGCCGGCGCGGTGCGGGTGCGGTACGCCGGGGGTCGGTCCCTCGCCGGGGGAGCTGACCCCCCGCCATGGAGGCGGGGCGGGAAGGCTGCTGGGCGCACGGAGAAGCCCCCGTCCGGTGCGAACCGGTCCGGGGGCTCAGGTGTCGGTCGTGCGGCCGTCAGGGCGGCAGCAGGGAGGCGTCCCCGGCCGGGGCCCCGTGCGAGGTGCGGGCGGCGCTCCGGGTCTCCGCGGTGTCCGTGCCGTCGTAGGAGGACAGATGGCGGGTGGCGGGCGAGGAGCCGTGGGCCTCGGCGCGGATGCGCTGCTTCATCGTGGGTGGCAGGGCCCGGTCGCGGGGAAGGGTCCATCGGACGCCGGGGGCGGTCGCGGCCGCGGTCGTCGTGGTCTCGGCCATGTGCTCGTGGGTCGTGGTGGCCGGCTCCGCGGCGCGCTGCTGCGCTGCCGTGGCCGGGGCGCTCATGAAGCCCAGTGCGGCGAGCAGGGCGAAGAGGGCGGTGACGAAGGAGGTCCAGATGTTCCTGGGCTGGAAGGAGTTCATGACCCCTCGCTTTCGGGTGGTCCGGTTTGCTTACCTTTCCGATGATGTGGATCGGACCGCCGATTTCCCGGACCGACGCCACCGATTCGCCGATCTTCGGATGAACACCACTCGTATGGTTCAACCGGCTCCGGGTGGATGCGCCGCAGGTCACGGCCGGGTCCGGACTCCGCCGCTCCCACCGCCCGGAAGGATCGCTTTTCCCCGGGCGTCAGTTGGGCCCCGGGCAGGTCACCGGTTGATATCGGCCGGTGTGTATAGTCGGGCGGCAGAAGTCCCCTACGTCAAGGAAAGACGAGGTCGCGCGGTGAAGAAGCTTCTCCTGGTCGCACTGGCCGCCATCGGCGGGCTCCTCGTGTACCGCCAGATCCAGGCGGATCGCGCCGAGCAGGATCTGTGGACGGAGGCGACTGACTCCGTGCCCGCAGGTTCGGGTGTGTGAGACAGAAAAGCCTGATTGCGGGCCCCGGTCGCCGAGCGGCCGGGGCTTCGTGCTGTTGCGGGACCGTGACGGCCGTGCTCTTGAGTCAACCGGAGCACACCAATACGTTGCCTGAGCAAAAATGACCGGGCCCCCGTGGGCCGGCGGCACGGGCGTCGCGGGGCGGTGCGGACGGACGACGAGGGGAAGCGCGTGATGAGGCGGCGCAACAGGGGCCGGGTGGCGCTGGCCGCGGTCGCGGCGATGTGGGTGGCGGCGGCGCTGCCGGGACAGGCGTACGCGGCCGGGGAGAGCGCCGCGTACACCTTCGATCCGGGGGCCGGGCAGATCGCCGGGGCGGAGTTCAGCACCCAGGCCCCGGCCCTGAAGGACGGGTCGGTCTACCGGAGCTCGATCAAACCCGGTGAGAAGCTCTACTACCGCCTCGACCTCGACGCACGGACGAACGCGTACGTCTCGGCGGTGGCCGTGCCGCGGGGCGGCGGCCGGGTCGCGTACGGGGACGGGATCACGGTCAGCATCCGCGACAGCGCGGATCTGCAGTGCGGCTCGCAGAGCGCGCGGTTCGAGTCGGCGGAGTTCCCGCGGCCGATCGCCGCGTACGCCTCCCGGATGATGGAGAAGGACAGCAGCACCTGCCAGGACGCCGGGACGTACAACGTCCTGATCGAGCGGGAGAGCAGGAACACCTCCTCGCAGGACGCCTGGGACCTGGAGCTGCGTTACGTCGCGGAGCCGCGGCCGAAGGCGGCCGGTTCGCTGCCGACCGGGGCTCCGGAGAACTGGCCGTCGGCCTCGCCGGCGCCGCCCACCGCCGCCCCGCAGAAGCGGTCCGGCGGCAGCAGCTACTACGACGCGACCGGTCTGGAGACCGGCGAATGGCAGGAGGAGGGCGGCATCCGGCCGGGGCAGACCCTCTTCTACCGGGTGCCGGTCGACTGGAACCAGCAGATCTTCGTCACGGCGGACCTGAGCAACAGCACCACCTCGGACACGTACGTCGGCAACGCGCTCGCGCTCTCCCTGGACAACCCGGCGCACGGCCACGTCGACTCGGCGAGCCCGCTCTCGTACTCCGGCAAGTCCGCGTCCGTCTCGCTGGACCCGCTGCCCCCGGTGGCGTACGAGAACCGCTACGACTCCTCCGGCGACGTCAGCGCGATGCGGTTCGCCGGCTGGTACTACCTGTCGGTCACGCTCAGCCCGGCCGTCGCGAAGTCGTACGGGGACAAGGCGATCCCGCTGACCCTCAAGGTCAAGGTCGAGGGCGAGGCGGGCAGTTCGCCGTACGCGGGGGACGCCGGGCCCTTCTCGGTCACGCAGGACGACAAGGACATGGCGCGGGCCGGGAAGAGCGGCCCGCAGGCAGCCCGCAGCGGCACGATGAAGGCGGTCGGCGTGGCAGGCATCACCACCGGCTCGGTGCTGGTGCTCGGGCTCGGGGCGTGGACGCTGCTGGCGCGGCGCCGCGCGGCCACCGCCCCGGCGGCCCCGTCCGGCGGCGAACCGTACGGAGGCCCGCCGCAGGCCTGGTGACACCGTCGGCGGCGGTCAGCTCCGGGTCAGCGCCCAGATGCCCACCGCGAAGCAGAGCAGCGCCACCAGCAGCACCGGGACCGCCACCTTCGGGGGCGGTCCCGGACGCCGTTGCGGGGCGGCCGCCGCGACGGGGGCGGGGGCGTGCGCCGCGACGGGGGCGTGCGCCGGTGCCTGCGGCTGTCCGACGGTGTACGCCCGGGTGGGCGGGGGGTCGCTCCGCACGGCGGCCGTGGGCGCCTGTGCGACGTCCTGCGCGACGTCCTGGGCGTGCGCCGTGGCCGCGTACGGGGGCGCGGGCTGCGGCGGAACCTGGGAGTGCGGCGCGGCGGGCCGGGGCGTGGGCTCGGGCGCCGGCGCGGGTATCGCCTGCTGCGGGGGAGGCGGCAGGTGGAAGCTGCCCGTCTCCGACATCGAGACCTGCGGCTGGGCGGGCTCGGGGGCCTTGACCGGCCCGTCGGGACCGAAGCCCGGGGGCAGCGGCCCGATCTGGTCGAAGACCTCGACCGGCTCGTCCTCCGGCCCCGGCTCCGGAAGCATCTCGACCGCGGCCGTCAGCGCCTTGCGGGCGCCCGTGGCCGTACGGAACCTGACCTGCGGGTCCGGCTGGAGGAGCCCCGCGAGGACCTGCCACAGCGGCTCCGGGATGCCCTCGGGGGCGGCGGGCGTGCCGTGCGCGGCGAAGTGCTCGACGAGCGCCTGCGCGTCGGGCTTCTGCCCCTGGATCAGGTAGAGCGCGACCAGACCGACCGCGAACAGGTCCGCGGGGAAGTCGGGCTCCGCGCCCATCATCTGCTCGGGCGCGAAGTAACCCGGCGTCCCCACCACGTAGTTGGTCTCGGTGAGGCGCGGCTCGCCCTTGCGCATGGAGATGCCGAAGTCGGACAGCCGCAGGTGCGGCCGGCCCGTACCGGTCGCCTCCATCAGGATGTTGGCCGGCTTGATGTCCCGGTGCACCACGCCCTCGGCATGCACCGTGGACAGGCCGGACAGCAGCTGGTCGAGGAGCGTGCAGACGAAGCGGTGCGGCAACGGGCCGTAGTCGCCGATGACATGGGCCAGCGAACCACCGCTCACCAGGTCCATGGTGAACAGCACCTTGTCGTCGTCCGCGGCCCAGCTGGCGGGCGCGAGCACATGCGGGTGCTCGATCCGCAGCGCCTGCTCGCGCACGAAGCGCAGCAGCGTGTGCGCGTCGCTCTGCTGGAGGACCTTCGCCGCCACATAACGACGGCGCCGGTGGTCCCAGGCCCGCCAGACCGCGCCGACCCCACCACGCCCGATCGGATCGATCAGCTCGTACCTACCGGCGAAGACCTCACCCATTGCGCTGCGCCCGCTCCCTGATCCGCCCTGCCCCCGACGACAGGCCCCTAGCCCTGATGCCCCTCGTAGTGCGCCACCGCTTCCGCGGTGCGCCCGGCGCCGTACACCTTGAGGAACTCTGCCAGCTCCGGGTGGGTCGCGGCGAGGGAGTCGGCGGCTTCGATGATGTCGCCGGCCGCCGCGACCGACCTCAGCAGCGACTGGATCTCGCGGACCACGCGCCGGACGGTGGGGGCGCCGCCGGTGGTCGTGGTCTGGCCGGTTCCGGTGAGGACGGAGCCGCCCTGGGACTTCTTGATCACTTCCATGCGCTCGGTGGCCTCGCCCGCGCTGACGCTGCCGTCCGCGACCTGGCCGGCCAGCTCCTGGAGTGCCTGGACGCGCTGGACGACCGCGGGGTTGCCGATCTTCGCCCGCTGGCCGCTCATCAGCTGGGAGAGCATGGGAGCGGACAGCCCGAGCACGGCGGCGAGCCGGGCCTGGTTCAGCCCGAGGTCGTCGATCAGCCGACGGAACAGCGCGCCGAGGGGTTCCCCGTACCAACTGCGCTGGAGCTCCCTGGCTCTTGCCGTTGCCTCTTGCTGCGCTGCGTCCATGGCGTCTCCCCTTCGCTGCGGCTTCGCTGCTGCGAACCTCGCCGAGCATCTTACGGAGCGTGGTCGCGGACCGGGAGACCCCATATTGTTTGCAGGATTCCGGGGGGTACCCGGTACTCTGGACCGGAGCGGTTGCCGGGGCACGGAAGTGTCCGTGGCTGTCCGTTTTCGGGGCCTTAGCTCAGTTGGTAGAGCGCTGCCTTTGCAAGGCAGATGTCAGGAGTTCGAATCTCCTAGGCTCCACACGTTGCACCCCCTGACCTGCGGAAACGCGTTCAGGGGGTTCTTTTTTTGCCCGATTTTCCGTGCTGACATGCTCCGGGTCACCCAGGCGGCGATGTCGCGGGTGGGTGACCCGGGGGTGAAGAGCGTCATACGGGCGCCGGAGAGGACCGACGGCCCGATGCCGTCGGCGTCCTCCTGGACGGCGGTGCCGACGATCCGTGCGCCGTCCTCGCCGTACGTCGGCGTCCGTGCGGACTCAGGTGGTCGTCGGGCTGTAGGTGCCCCAGACCTCGCGGAGCGCGTTGCAGACCTCCCCGACGGTGGCGCGGGCCTTGAGCGCGTCCTTCATCGGGTGGAGCACGTTGTCGGTGCCCGCGGCGGCCGTGCGCAGCCGGGCGAGGGCGCTGTCGACGGCGGTCCGGTCGCGTTCGGCGCGGAGCTTCGTGAGGCGCTCGGCCTGCTGGGCCTCGATGGCCGGGTCGACACGGAGCGGTTCGTACGGCTCCTCGGCGTCGACCGTGTAACGGTTGACGCCGACGACGACCCGGTCGCCGTTCTCGGTCTCCTGCGCGATCCGGTACGCCGAGTGCTCGATCTCGCTCTTCTGGAAGCCGCGCTCGATCGCGTCGACCGCGCCGCCCATCTCCTCGACCCGGCCCATCAGTTCGAGGGCGGCGGCCTCGATGCCGTCGGTCATCCTCTCGACGACGTACGAACCGGCGAACGGGTCGACGGTCGCGGTCACGTCCGTCTCGTACGCGAGGACCTGCTGGGTGCGCAGGGCGAGGCGCGCGGACTTGTCCGTCGGCAGGGCGATGGCCTCGTCGAAGGAGTTGGTGTGCAGGGACTGCGTTCCGCCGAGAACGGCCGCGAGGCCCTGGACGGCGACGCGGACGAGGTTGACCTCCGGCTGCTGGGCGGTGAGCTGCACGCCGGCGGTCTGGGTGTGGAAGCGGAGCATCAGCGACTTGGGGTTCTTCGCGCCGAACTCCTCCTTCATGACCCGCGCCCATATCCGGCGGGCCGCCCGGAACTTCGCGACCTCCTCCAGGATCGTGGTCCGCGCGACGAAGAAGAAGGACAGCCGCGGGGCGAAGTCGTCCACGTCCATGCCGGCCGCGACCGCCGTACGGACGTACTCGATACCGTCGGTCAGGGTGAACGCGATCTCCTGCGGGGGCGAGGCCCCCGCCTCCGCCATGTGATAGCCCGAGATCGAGATCGTGTTCCACTTCGGGATCTCGGTCCGGCAGTACTTGAAGATGTCCGCGGTCAGCCGCAGCGACGGCTTCGGCGGGAAGATGTACGTGCCGCGCGCGATGTACTCCTTCAGTACGTCGTTCTGGATCGTCCCCGTCAACTGTGCTGCGGACACGCCCTGTTCCTCGCCCACGAGCTGGTACATGAGGAGGAGCAGGGCGGCCGGGGCGTTGATGGTCATCGAGGTCGACACCTTGTCGAGCGGGATGCCGTCGAACAGGATCCGCATGTCGTCGACCGAGTCGATCGCCACGCCCACCTTGCCGACCTCGCCCGAGGAGATCGGCGCGTCGGAGTCGTGGCCCATCTGTGTCGGCAGGTCGAAGGCCACCGACAGGCCCGTCGTCCCGTTGGCGATCAGCTGCTTGTACCGGGCGTTCGACTCCACCGCCGCGCCGAAGCCCGCGTACTGCCGCATCGTCCACGGCCGGCCCGTGTACATCGTCGGGTACACGCCCCGGGTGAAGGGGTACGCGCCCGGCTCGCCCAGCTTCTCGGCGGGGTCCCAGCCCTCCAGGTCCCCCGGCCCGTACACCGCCTCGATGGGCAGTCCCGACTCCGACTCGCGCGTCATGCGTATCCCCCGTCCTTCACCGGCCGTGTGCTGGTCGTGCCCGTTCAGGAGCGGACATCGAGGACGTACTTGCCCGTGGATGCCCGGGTCTCGAGGAGTTCGTGCGCGCGTGCCGCGTCGCCCAGCGGCAGCACGGTCACGTCCACCCGGACGCTGCCCCTGGCGACCTCGGCGAGGGCCTGCTCCAGGTGGGCGCGGAGCAGCTCCGGGGCGCGGCCGGCGACGCCGCCGAGGTTGTAGCCGACGAGGGAACTGTTGGTGTACCAGGGGTGGTTGCCCTCGAAGGTGACGTCCTCGGCCGCCGCGTTGCCGAAGATGACGTGTCGCCCGAAGGCGGCCAGCAGGCCGGTGACGGACGACCGGAACGCGCCGCCGACGGAGTCCAGGACCAGGTCCGCGCCCGCTCCGCCGGTCCGCTCGGCGATCTCCTGCTCCAGCTCCTCGTACGACACGACGCTGTCGTAGCCGAAGCCGCGCGCGTACGCGGCCTTGGCCGGGGAGCTGGTCACGCCGATGACCGTGCCCGCGCCGAGCGAGCGGGCCAGCTGCGCCGCCGCCGTGCCGACGCCGCCGGCCGCGGCGAGGACGACCACGGTCTCCCCCTCGGCGAGGTGACCGGCCGAGGTGAGGACGCCGAGGGCGGTGGTGACGTTGCACAGTGCGCCGGCCGCGAGGGCGCCGTCGAGGCCGGCGAGCTCGCCGTCGAGGCGGACGACGTGCTCGGCGCCGACGGTCACCACCTCGGCGTTTCCGCCGCCGCCCAGGGTGAGCGCGGCCACCCGGTCGCCGGGCTCGAAGCCGGTGACGCCCTTGCCCACGGCGCGGACGGTGCCGACCGCCTCGAGGCCGGGGAAGTGCGGCAGGCCGACGGGGAACTGGCCGCGGCGGAACATCACTTCGGCGAAGTTCACGCCCGCGTACCGGACGTCGACGGTGAGCTGACCGGCCCCGGGCTCGGGTGTGTCGACCTCACCGACGGTGAGGACGGACGGGGTGCCGAAGGCGTCGAAGCGGACGGTGCGCATACGGCTGCCGGGGGTCGTGGAGGTCGGGGCGGTGTTCGTCATCGGTTTCCCGTCTGGTCGAGGAGGGAGGTGGGGCCGTGGCCGGTGAGCAGCCGGGTGTCGTCCGGGCAGAGGCCGGCGACCATGCGGAGGGATTCCTCCATGCTCGCCGGGCTCGCGGTCGGTGCGTCCGCGCGTCCCCGGCCGCTCGCGAGCAGGGTGTCCCCGGTGGCGAGCAGGGGAGCGTCGCCGCCGCCGAAGCGGAACATCACCGAGCCGACGGTGTGGCCCGGCGTGTGCAGCACCGTGACGGTGCCGGTGGCGAAGGTCAGTTCGCCGCCGTTCTCGGGGAGTTCGCGGACCTCGTCGGGTTCCTGGTCGGGGTGGCCCACGAGCAGGTCGCGGGGGAACGATTCGGGCAGTCCCTTGGCGGGAGCGCCCAGTTGGTAGCGGTCGGCCGGGTGGATCCAGGCCGGGATGCCGTAGTGCCGGGCGAGCGGCACGGCGTCCCAGGTGTGGTCCATGTGGCCGTGCGTGATCAGGACGGCCTCGGGTTCGAGGCGGTGGGCGCGGACGGCCCGCAGGACCGCCTCTCGGGAGTCGTGTCCGGGATCGACGACGAGGCAGGGATTCCCCGGACCGGCGGAGACGATGTGGACGTTCGTTCCGAACTTGCCGGTGGCGGCGGACAGTACGAGCATGACGCGACTCTGACCGAGACTTCGGTCATATGTCAATTGCCATAGGTGTCGCAGAACCCTGACTCAAGTCTGCCTTATAGTGGCGGGGGCCGCCACGGCCGTGTCCGTCGAACGGCCGGTCCCCGGTGCGCCTCGGTCCGTCAACCAGCAGTCTCACCAGGGGGTTTGCCCGTGAAGGCCATTGCCGTCCAACGCTACGGAGGCCCTGAGGTCCTGGAACTCATGGATCTCCCCGAGCCGCGTCTCGGTCCCGATGTCGTGCTCGTCCGGGTGCGGTATGCGGGTGTGAACCCTGCCGACTGGAAGATCCGCGAGGGCTATGTCGACGACTGGTTCGAGTCGCACTTCCCCATGGTGATGGGCTGCGACCTGTCCGGCGTCGTCGAACGCACCGGCCTGGGCGTCACCGAGTTCGCCCCCGGCGACGAGGTCGTCGGCTACGTCCGCGCCGACCACATGCAGCGCGGCACGTACGGCGAGCTGGTCGCCGCGCCCGTCCGGACCCTGGCGCACAGGCCGCGCTCCCTCGGCGCGCGGGAGGCGGCCGGACTGCCGGCCGCCGGCCTCACCGCGTACCAGGCACTCCGCCGCCACCTGGGGACCGGCCCGGGCGACGTGCTGCTCGTCCACGCGGCGGCCGGCGGGGTCGGCTCGCTCGCCGTCCAGATCGGCCGCGCCCTCGGCGCCCGCGTCATCGGCACGGCCAGTGAGCGCAACCACGACTTTCTCCGGTCGCTCGGCGCGGAGCCGGTGACCTACGGACCCGGGCTGGCCGACCGGGTGCGCTCCTTGGTGCCGGAGGGCGTCGACGCCGTCCTCGACCTCATGGGCGGGGAGACCCTGGCCGGTTCGCCGACGCTGCTGCGGCCGGGCGGACGGCTCGCCTCCGTCTCCGGTGACGTGAGCGGGCTCGGCGGGCGCTACGTCTTCGTCCGCCCCGACCCGGTCGATCTGGCCGACCTCGTGGCGATGGCGGGACGCGGCGAGGTCCGGGTCCACGTGAGCGCCGAGTTCCCGCTCGCCGAAGCGGCCCGCGCCCATGAACTCGTGCAAACCGGCCATGTGCGGGGCAAGGTCATCCTGTCGGTGGGAATGGCCTGATCCAGCCCGTCCCGCCACTCCGGTCCGAGATCGGCACGGGAAGGACCGGACCCGATACCCGTACCAGCAGATCCGTATCCCATACGTGTGACAACGAAGGCCGCCCCCTGCCGGGGCGGCCTTTCCCGTGTCTCCGGGGGCCTCTGCGGCCGGCCTTCAGTGAATCTTGAGCGGCTCTCAAGTCGCCCACACGTGAGGCCCCGGCCAGTTGCCCCGTCGTTCGCAGATGAAACCCCAGAGGGGGAGGCGAGGCTTGATTCATGCCCTCAGGGGCCGCCGAAGCAGACCCACGGACGAACGGAACCGGGCATGACCATTGCTGAGCAGGAGCGGACGGAAGCGGCCGTGGCCGAACTCGCCTACCAGCGTCCTGTGGACCGTGTCCTGGTGCACCGCCGGGCCGTCCTGGAGGTCTTCGTCACCGACGCCGTCCGGCACGGCGACGACGCCTTCGCCGTGGCCGTCCAGGCGCCCCGCGCGCACAGCTACTACAACGACCACACGCAGCGGCCCGCGCTGCTCGACCCGCTGTTCCTCCTGGAGGCCGCCCGCCAGGCGGTCACCGTCGTGGCGCACCAGTGGCTGGACGTCTCGTACGACACCTCCTTCCTGATCAGCGACTGGACCACCGAGTTCACCGACCTCGCGGCGCTACGGGCCCGCGGCCACGCCCCGGACGAACTGGTCGTCGAGGTCACCGCGCGCGACCTCAAGCGGCGCGGCACCAGGCTCCTCGCCGCCACCCTCGAGTGCGTGTTCCTGGTCGGCGGCCGGCGGGCCGGGACGAGCGTGATCGTGGCCGGGTACCTCAGCCGCGACGGCTACACGGCCCACCGTGAGAAGAGCCGGGGCTCCGTCCCGCCGCTCTCCTCCGCCATGCCGCACACCCGCACCGGCACGCCCGTCGCGCCGTCCCTGGTGGGCCGCGAGCGCACGGAGAACGTGGTCCTCACGGACGTGACACGGCACCCCGGCGCCACGACCGCGCTGCGCGCCGTGCTCGACGTGCCCGTGCGGCACGCGGCCATGTACGACCACCCGCTGGACCACGTACCGGCGATGGCGTTGATGGAGGCGGCCCGCCAGGCCGCGGTCCTCGCCTCGGGCGGGCCCGGCGAACGGTGTTACGTCCGCGCCTTCGGCGCCACGTTCCGCCGCTTCGTCGAGCTGGACAGCCCGGTCACGGTCTCCGTCACCCCCTCTGCCGGCGAGCGCCTCACCGTCGACTTCCTGCAGGACGGCGAGCCGGTCTGTACGGCCGAGGTCGGGGTCACGGTCCTGCCGGTGCCCGACGCGGACGGCAGGTGACGGGCCGTGCGACTGGAATCGCCCCTGGGGCTTTCGGCGACGGCCTGGTACCCCGACAGCCTCCAGACGGCCGAAGAGGCCGTGGCGGCCGGTGACATCGACGCCCGTACCGCCCGCGAACTCGGCTACACCTCGCTCCCGGTCAGCGAGGACACCGCGCCGCCCGACATGGCCGTCGAGGCCGCGAACCGGCTCTTCGCGCTCACCGGAGCCCGCGCCGACTCCCTCTCCCTCGTCCTGCACGCCGGCGTCCACCACCAGGGCCACGACGCCTGGTCCGCCCCGCACTACATCGCCAACCGGATCGGTGCCGACCGTGCCGTGGCCATCGGACTGCTCCAGCAGTGCAACGGCGGCGCCATCGGCATCGAGCTGGCCGCGAGCCGGCTCCAGGCCGACCCGGCCGCGGGGCCCGCCCTGGTGACGACCGCCGACCGCTTCCTGATGCCGAGCTGGCACCGCTGGCGCAGCGACTACGGGATGGCGGCCGGCGACGCGGCCACCGCCGTCCTCGTCCACCGCACCGGCCCCGCGGCGGAGTCCGGTTCGGCACACGCCTTCCCCCCGGACCTGCTGCTGCGCTCGCTCGCCACCCGGACCGCCTCCGAACTGGAGGTGATGCACCGCGGCGACGACGAACTGAACGCGACGCCGATGGGCCACAGCCCGATGATCGACGTGCGGCGCACCAAGCGCGCCTTCATCAAGGCGTACGGCGTCGAGTTCTTCGTCAAGACGGCCGCCGACCGCATCCGCGCCGTCGTCGAGGAGTGCCTCGCCGACGCCGGGCTCACTGGCGACGATCCGCGGCTGCACTACGCCGTGATCCCACGCCTGGGCACCAAGGCGATGAACGAGGCGTACATCCCGCCGCTGAAGGACGTCACCTCCGCGGAGGTGCTCGACCTGGGCCGGGCCACCGGACACGTCGGGGCGGGCGACCTCAACGCCTCCCTGGCCGATCTGGCCCGCTCGGACCTCCTGAGGCCCGGGGCCCACGCCCTCGTGCTCAACGGCGGCGGCGGATTCACCTTCACCGCGGCAGTGGTCAGCAGACGCTGACCTCCCGAGGCCCGTACCGCTCCACCCGATCCGCATCCAACTCCCAAGGAGAAAAATCATGTCCGCGAACCAGGACCGTCTCTTCGCCCTCGTCTCCGAGAAGCTCGGCGTGACCGCCGAGGAGCTCGACACCACGTCCACCTTCGACGCCCTCGACCTGGACTCGCTCGCTCTGATCGAGCTCAGCGTCATCGTGCAGAAGGAGTTCGGCGTCCAGATCGACGAGACGGCGCTGACCCCGGAGAACACCTTCTCCGACGTCCTCGGCGAGATCGACTCCAAGGTCGTGGTGGCCTGATGACCGGTATATCGACGCGGCGTCCGGGCGGGCGCACCAAACGCTTCGACGTGGCGGTCACCGGGGTCGGCCTGGTCACCCCGGCCGGCCTCGGCGTCGAGGCCAACTTCGAACGGGTCTGGTCGGGCAGGTCCACCGCGGCCACCGACCCGGAACTCGCGGGGCTGCCCGTCGACTTCGCCTGCCGCGTACCGGACTTCGACGCGGGCGGCCTGCTCGGGCGGCGCAGCGCCGTCCGGATGGACCCGATCAGCCACTTCGGCGTGGTCGCCGCGCGGCAGGCCGTCGAGGACGCCGGCCTGGACCCGGCGGCCTGGGACGGCCCCCGGGTCGGCGTGGTGGTCGGCACCTCGCTCGGTGGCTGGTCCACCGTCGAGCGTGAGCACGGCAAGCACCTCGCCGACGGGCCCGAGTTCGTCTCGCCGCTGCTCATGGTGATGGGCCCGGTCAACATGACCGCCGGCTACATCGCCATGGACCTCAAGGCGCTCGGCCCCAACCAGGTCGTGTCGACCGCCTGCGCCTCCGGCAACACGGCGATCGGGTACGCCCGCGCGCTCCTGGAGTCCGGGGTCTGCGACATCGTCCTGGCCGGCGGCGCCGAAGCCGCCATGTCCCCGACCGCCATGGCCAGCCTCGCCCGGGCCGGCGCGCTGTCGACCCGGCGCGACGACCCGGCGTCGGCCTCCCGCCCCTTCGACGCGGACCGCAACGGGTTCGTCGCCGGTGAGGGCGCGGCCATGCTGGTCCTGGAACGGGTCGAGGACGCGCGGGCGCGCGGTGCCCGCATCCGGGCCCGGGTCTCCGGTTTCGGCGCCTCGGCCGACGGCCATCACGCGTCGGCGCCCGACCCGACCGGCGGCGGCGCCGAGCGGGCCGTCCGGGCGGCGCTTGCCGACGCCCTGGTCGACACCTCGGAGGTCGACCACGTCAACGCGCACGGCACGTCGACCCCGCTCAACGACATCACCGAGGCCGGGATGCTTCGCCGGGTCTTCGGCGAGAAACCCGCCGTCACCTCCACCAAGGGGGTCGTCGGCCATCTGCTGGGCGCCGCCGGTGCCGCCGAGGCGGTGTACACGGTGCTCGCCGTGGAGCGGCGCCTCGTCCCGCCGACGGCCAACCTGAACAGCCTGGACCCGGACATCGGGGTGGACGTGGTGGCCAAGGAGGCCCGTCCGATGGAGATCGGCGCGGCGGTGAACGACTCGTTCGGCTTCGGTGGTCAGAACGCCGTGATCGTGGTGACGCCGGCATGACAGCGACTCCCGGCCCCGCGAGCCCTGCCGCCTCCTCCGGGGCCCCGGGCCGTTCGGTCCTCGTCACCGGTGGCAACCGCGGCATCGGTCTGGCCGTCGCCCGGTCGCTTGCCGCGCGCGGCGACCGGGTGGCCGTTACGTACCGCACCGGCGAACCCCCGAAGGGGCTTCTCGGGGTGCGTTGCGATGTCACGGACGAGGCCCAGGTGGAACGTGCCTTCAAGGAGGCCGCGGCCGCCCACGGCGACGTGGAGGTGCTGGTCGCCAACGCGGGCATCACCCGGGACGGACTGCTGCTCGCCCTCGGCGACGACGCCGTCGACACCGTCCTCGACACCAACCTCCGGTCGGTCATCCGGGTCGCCAAGCACGCGTCCCGGGGCATGCTCGGCGGGCGCTGGGGCCGGCTGGTGCTGATCTCCTCCGCCGTCGCGTTCACCGGCTCGCCCGGCCAGACCGTCTACACCGCGGCCAAGTCCGGCCTGGTCGGACTCGCCCGCTCCCTCGCCTGGGAGCTCGGCGGCCGGGGCATCACCGTCAACGTCGTCGCCCCCGGGCTCGTCGACACGGACATGCTGCGCGACGTACGGCCGGCTCGCATGGACCAGTACCTGGCGATGACGCCGCTGGGCCGGGCCGGTACCGCCGACGAGGTGGCCGCCGCCGTGCGGTTCCTCACCGGCGAGGAGGCCTCGTACATCACCGGCGCCGTGCTGCCGGTCAGCGGTGGGCTCGGCATGGGCCACTGACGCCCCGTGCCGCACGCATCCACCACACTCACCAAGCACAGGGAAGGTAGACCATGCCCGTTGGTGTCCTGTCGATCGGCTCCTACACACCCGACCAGGTGGTCGACAACCAGCAGATCAGCGCCTGGACGGGGATGCCCGAGTCCTGGGTGACCGAGCGGACCGGTGTCCTGACGCGGCGGTACGCCGAGCCGGGCACCGCCACCTCCGACCTCGCGGTGCACGCGGCGCGGGAGGCGCTGGAGGGCGTCCCGGACGAGGTCCGCGAGCGGCTCGGCGCGCTGGTCGTGGCGACGAGCACCCCGGACGTGCCGCAGCCGTCGACCGCGGCGATCCTCCAGCACAAACTGGGGCTCTCCACCCTGCCCGCCTTCGACGTCAACGCCGTCTGCAGCGGCTTCCTCTACGGCCTCTCCGTCGCGGAGGGACTGCTGGCGGCCGGCCGGCACGGGGAGCACGTGCTCCTGGTCGGCGCCGACATGTTCTCCACGATCATGGACAGGTCCGACCGGCGCACGGTGAGCCTGTTCGGCGACGGCGCGGGAGCCGTCCTGCTCGGCGAGGTGCCCGAGGGCTACGGCCTGCAGTCGGTGCACCTGGTCACCGACGGGGAGTTCCACCACTACGTGGGCGTCGAGGGCGGCGGCACCCGGACTCCGCTCGACGCCGAGGCCCGCGAGGCCGGCCACCAGTACTTCCGGATGAACGGGCGCGCGGTGCGGGACTACGCCCTCTCGGTGCTCGCGAAGCTGACCGCCCAGACGCTCGACGACTGCCGGCTCGACCTGGAGGACATCGACCGCTTCGTCTTCCACCAGGCCAACACCAGGCTCCTGGAGACCTTCGTCGCGGACGCCGGCATCGACCCGGACCGGGTCGCCTACACCGCGCCGCACCTGGGCAACACGGTCGCCGCCTCGGTGCCGCTCACTCTGCACGCCACGCACCGGGAGCGGCCGCTGAAGCGCGGTGAACGGGTCCTCATGGCGTCGGTCGGCGGGGGAATGACCGCAGGCGCGGCACTCCTGACCTGGTACTGACCGCCCGCGCCGGGGCGTCGGCGCACCCTTTCCGCACCGGCGCCCCGGCCGTACCGGCACACCGGGTCCGTACCGGCACTCGGCCGGACCGCCCCGTGCCGGCCCCACACGCACACCACACGCAGCATCGGATGGAGGAGCCATGAGGCTCGACGGACAGACGGCCGTCATCACTGGCGGCACTCGGGGCCTGGGCCGGGCGATAGCCGAGGCCTTCCTCGCTGAGGGCGCCTCGGTCGTGGTCGCCGCGCGCAACCCGTACGACATCAAGGAACTCGACGACGACCACGGCGACCGGCTGCTCTTCCACCACACAGACGTCACCAGCGAGGTCTCGGTGACCGAGCTGGTCGCCGCCGCGAGCGAGACGTTCGGCGGCGTCGACGTCCTCGTCAACAACGCGGGTGTCAGCCGGGACGGCAAGATCGCAAGGCTCTCGGTGACCGACTGGAACACCACGCTCGCCACCAACCTCACCGGAGTCTTCCTCTGCACGCGCGCGGTGATCGGCCCCATGGCCGCCCGCCGCGAGGCGACCGGGATCGGCGGCCGCATCATCAACGTGTCGTCCTGCGTCGCCGGCCGGGCCGCGATCGGCGCCGCCGCGTACAGCGCGAGCAAGGCCGCCGTGGAGATGTTCACCAAGACCTCGGCCGCCGAACTCGCCCCCAAGGGCATCACCGTCAACTGCCTCTCCCCCGGTTACATCGACGAGGGCATGGGCAAGGAGCTGGCCTCCAACGAGCGAGCCTGGGAGAGCTACCGCGGTCGTCTGCTGTCCGGCCGCCTCGGCCGCCCCGCCGAGGTCGGCGCCACCGCCGTGTTCCTCGCCTCGCAGGACAGCTCGTACGTCAACGGCAGCGTGGTCGAGGTCAACGGGGGGCTGATGTGGGCGGCCTGACGGACCACCGGGCGGATCTTCGAGCGGACCGGCCGGTCCTCGTCGTCGGAGCCGGGCCGGTCGGCCTGGTCGTCGCGTGCGAACTGCTCCAGCAGGGCATCCCCGTACGCGTCGTGGACGCCGGCCGCGGACACACCGCGCACTCCCGCGCCAACGTCATCTGGCCGCGCAACCTCGAACTGCTCGACCGGATCGGGGTGACGGAGGAGCTGCTCGACACAGGGCACCGCCTCGCGGGCACCGCGTTCTACTCGCGCGGCCGTCGCCTGGCGACCGCCTGGATGAGCAAACTGCCCGACTCCCCCTACCCGTTCGCGCTCACCCTCTCCCAGAACGACACCGAGGGAGTGCTGCGCCGGCGCCTCGCCGAGCTCGGCGGCACCGTCGAGCAGGGCGTCCGCCTCACCGCCCTGGAGAACGCGGCGGCCGGTCCCTCCGTCGAGCTGGAGCACGAGGACGGCCGGACCGAGGCCCTGGAGCCGGGCTGGCTCGTCGGCGCGGACGGCGCGCACAGCACCGTCCGCAAGGAGCTGGGCATCGGCTACGACGGCCCGCCGGTCGACGTGTCGTTCGCGATCACCGACGCCCGGCTGACCACCACCCTCTCCGAGGACCTGTCGCACTACTGCTACGCGCCGAGCGGTGCCATGGTGCTCGGGCCGATGGGCGACGGTGTGCACCGCATCGCACTGAACGTGCCGCACGACGCGTACAGCGAGGACGACCCGCCGCCCCGGGAGATGTTCCAGCAGGTCGTCGACGACCGGGCGGCCGGCCGCAGCCGCGTCGAGGAACTGCTCTGGAGCGGCTCCTTCCGGGTGCGGGTCAGGATCGCCTCGGCCTTCCGCAGCGGCCGCTGCTTCCTCGCGGGCGACGCCGCTCATGTGATCAGCCCGGCCGGCGGCCAGGGCATGAACACCGGCATGCAGGACGCGTTCAACCTGGCGTGGAAGCTGTCCGGCGTCCTCAGGGGGGAGTTCGGGGACCCGATCCTCGACTCCTACGACTCCGAGCGCCGCGCCGTCTCCCACGAGGTCGCCCGCTCGACGGCGTTGCTGACCAGGGCGGGCCTGGTCAGCACGCCCGCGAAGGTGGCGCTGAGGGACGCCGCGTTCACGGCGGCCGACCGGACCGGGCTCTTCCAGCGCAGGCTCGCCCCGCAGCTGAGCCAGACGGCCGTCAGCTACGACGGCGACCGCCATCCCCGGATGCCGCTGCGGGTGTCGTCCGGCCCGGTGGCCGGTGGTCCGGACGCGGCGTCCCCCGTGGCCCCGCGGCTCGACAGCGGCGGCTGGCCGACGATCGACCGGGACCGGCACACCGTGCTGCTGTGGCCCGGCACGCGGACCCCGCCACCGGACTGGCGGCGGACCGGCGACCGGGTCCGCCGGGAGCTGTCCGAGGGCACCCCCGTACTCGATCTGACCCGTGCCGTTCCCCAGGGCCTGGCCCGGGCACTCGGCCCGGGGCCCGCCGCGGCGGTCGTCCGCCCGGACGGTCATCTGCTGGCGCGGGTCGACCCCACGAACCCCCATGACATCACGCGACTGCTCACCCGAGCGGCACACCTCAGGAGCCGGTCATGATCACGTCCCCCGCCCTCCCCCCGCTCACGACCGACCCCTCGCGCCCGGTGGTGGCGTTCTTCGACGCCGACGAGACGCTCGTCGCCATGAAGACGCCGTTCTCGCTGCTGCGGCACCGGATGAAGCGGGAAGGAGATGTCACCGGAGCCGCGTACGAGCGGCTCGTCGAGCCGCTGCGGCGGCTGGCGTCGACGGGCGTGACGCCGGTCGAGGTGGTGTCCAGGTTCTACGAGCTGTACGCGGGTGTCCCCTGGGACGACGTGGTCACCGAGGCGCGGGAGTGGTACGCCCATCTGCGCGAGCGCGGGGCGCCGTTCATCGAGCCGACGGTCGCCCGGCTGCGCCGCCACCAGGAGGCGGGCCACCACACGGTGGTCATCTCCGGTTCCTGGCCGGCGACGCTCCACCCGATCACCGACGACCTGGGCGTCGACCTGGTCCTGTGCACGGAACCGGAGCTGGACGCGGACCGGTGCATGACCGGGGCGATCCGCCACGCGATGTTCGGCCCGGCGAAGGCGGACGCGGTCCGGGAGGCGCTGGCGAAGTTCGGTGCGGACCCCGCCGACTGCTACGCGTACGGCGACGACCCCGGCGACCTGACGATGCTCAGCATGGTGGGCCACCCGACGGTCGTGGGCGAGAACCCGCGGATGACGGCCCACGCCGCCGAGCACGGCTGGCCGGTCGTGGCGGCCCCCGGGTAAGGCGGGGCGGCCCCCCCGCCCGGATTTAAACCCGCGGGGGGTAGGATAAAAAAAAAAAATGCCCCCACAC